>JAJXZV010000283.1 GCA_021779875.1 Pseudomonadota bacterium | reverse complement strand
GGTCGCGACGATGATCGGCTTCATCGCGCTCGCCGGCGTGGCGGCCGAGTTCGGCGTCGTCATGCTGCTCTACCTGCGCCATGCCTGGGATCGGCGCCTCGCCGCCGACCCGCACGCAGGCGAAGAGTCGCTGGACCAAGCGATCCGCGAGGGCGCCGTGCAGCGCGTGCGGCCGAAGGCGATGACCGTCGCCGTGATCCTGGCGGGGCTCCTGCCGATTGTGCTCGGCGGTGGCGCGGGCCACGAGATCATGCGGCGGATCGCCGCACCAATGGTCGGCGGCATGATCACCGCACCGCTCCTGTCGATGTTGATCATACCGGCCGGGTTTCGCGTGCTCGCGAGGCGCCGGCTGCGCAAACGCGAGCATATCGGAGGACATGCGATGAAGGATGAGCAATGAAGATCGTCACGCCATGGTCGTGCCCAAATCCGGGGCGCCGCCGCTTCGTCGAGGGCCTTGCGCTCGGCGGTGCGGCGGCCGGCATCGGTCTGCTCGGCAGTCCGCGGGCCTGGGCGGGCGGGGCGCACGGTGTCCCGCCGGTATTCGCCGGTCGCCCGCAAACCTTGAGAGGCACGGAGTTCGCGCTCACGATCGCCGAGACGCCGGTGAATTTCACCGGCCGGGCGCGCATCGCGACGACGATCAACGGCTCGGTGCCGGGGCCGACCCTCTACTGGCAGGAGGGCACCACGGTCACGCTGCGCGTGACCAATGCGCTGCGCGTGCCGACGTCGATCCACTGGCACGGCATCCTGCTGCCGTTTCGGATGGACGGCGTGCCGGGGATCAGCTTCCCCGGCATCGCGCCGGGCGAGACCTTTGTGTACCGCTTTCCGGTGCGCCAGAGCGGCACCTACTGGTACCACTCGCACTCGGCGTTCCAGGAGCAGACCGGGATGTACGGCGCGCTGGTGATCGAGCCCGCCGCACCCCAGCGCGCTGCGCACGAGCGCGACTACGTGGTCATGCTGAACGACTGGAGCGACCGCTCGCCGGAGCACATCTATGCGACCTTGAAGAGGCAGAGCGACTACTACAACTTCGCCGAGCCGACCGCGCCGGAGTTCTTCGCGGACGTGCGCCGGGTCGGGTTGCGGCGGGCGCTCGCGAAGCGGCGGATGTGGAACGAGATGCGCATGAGCCCTGCGGATCTCAGCGACGTTTCCGGATACACGTACACCTATCTCATGAACGGCACGACGCCCGCCGGCAACTGGACCGGGTTGTTCGGATCCGGCGAGAGGGTTCGCCTGCGCTTCATCAACGGCTCGTCGATGACCTATTTCGACGTGCGCATTCCGGACCTGAAGATCACGGTCGTCGCGGCGGACGGTCAGGACGTCGAGCCGGTGACCGTCGATGAGTTCCGGATCGGCGTCGCCGAGGTCTACGACGTGCTGGTCGAGCCGAGTGCGGACCGCGCGTACACGGTGTTTGCGCAGTCGATCGACCGCACGGGCTACGCGCGCGGTACGCTCGCGCCGCGCCCAGGAATGCAGGCCGAGGTGCCGCCGATGGATCCTCGGCCGCACCTCGACATGGTCGACATGATGGGCGCAATGCCGAGCGCGGCCGTGCGCCACGCGCGCACCGAGTACGGGCCGGGCGTCGACATGCGCGTCGACATGCCGCGCACCAATCTCGACGATCCCGGCTTCGGTCTGCGTGACAACGGACGCCGCGAGCTCACCTATGCGGATCTGCATACGATCGGCGGCCCGCTCGATCCGCGCGAGCCGGGCCGGGAGATCGAGCTGCACCTCACGGGCAACATGTGGCGCTATACATGGTCGTTCGACGGCGTGAAGTTCTCCGACGCCAAGCCGGTGCATTTCCGGAGCGGCGAACGCCTGCGCATCGTGCTGGTCAACGACACGATGATGACGCACCCGATCCACCTGCACGGGATGTGGAGCGAGATCGAGAGCCCCGACGGACGGTTCCAGGTCCGCAAGCACACGGTCAGCGTGCAACCGGCGCAGCGCGTCGCTTACGGCGTCAGTGCCGATGCGCTCGGCCGCTGGGCCTATCACTGCCACATGCTCTACCACATGGAGGCGGGCATGTTCCGCGAAGTGGTGGTGTCGTGAGCGCGCGGCATGGTACCCGGGCGAACGGGAGGCGACGTCTCGTCGTGATCGGGGTGTGGCTGGCCGCTGCGCCGGTGGCGCTGTCTGCGCCGAGCGCGCCGGCCGCCGATGCCGCCGCGACGATGCCGCTGGAGGACATGCCGGGAATGGCGGGTATGTCTATGGGACCGATGCAAGGCGGCCGCGCCCCGCGCGATGCTCGCAGCCCGGACTACTCCGACGGGATCGGCTATGGATCGATGACGGGCATGGACATGGCGGACGATGCGCCGTTCGGCAGGCTGCTCGTCGATCAGCTCGAGGAATTTCACGCCGAGAGCGCGAACGGCCAGACCTGGGAGGCCGAGGGCTGGTACGGCGGCGATTTCGACAAGCTTTGGATCCGCAGCGAAGGCGAGCGCAGCCGCGGCCGGCTCGCCGAGGGCGACGTCGAGGCGTTCTGGAATCACGCCGTCGCCGCGTACTGGGGCACGCAGCTCGGCATCCGCCACGATCTGGGCCGCGGCTCGGAGCGCGACTGGGCGTCGTTCGGGATTCAGGGCCTCGCGCCGTACTGGTTCGAGGTCGAGGTTACCGCATACGCCGGCACGGGCGGACGGACCGCGGCGCGCTTGCGCATGCAATACGAGACGCTGTTCACGCAGCGCCTCGTGCTGCAGCCGGAGATCGAGACGAACGTGTACGGCCGCGCCGATCCCGCTCGACGGCTCGGCAGCGGCTGGTCGGATTTCACCGTCGGGCTGCGGTTGCGCTACGAATTCCGCCGCGAGCTCGCGCCGTATTTAGGCGTCGTCTGGCGGCGCGCGTTCGGCGGCACGGCCGATTTCCGGCGCGCCGAGGGGGACTCGATTACGGACCGGCGGATCGTCGCCGGACTGCGGTTCTGGTTCTAAGGAGAATGTCATGAAGAACGCATTGATCGTGCTGCTCGCGACCGCGCTCGTGATCGTGCTCGGCATCTACGGCTACATGTGGCTCGGCATGTACGACATGGGCGCGGACAGCCCGCACTGGCGCATGACCGTGTCGATGCTGACGATGATGCGCGAGCGCTCGATCGAGATGCACGCGGCCTCCGTCCGGGTGCCGCGCGACCTCGACGATCCCGCGGTGATCCTGAAGGGCGCCGGCCAGTACGCGGCGATGTGCACCGGCTGCCACCTCGCGCCCGGCATCACCGACTCGGAGATCCGCCCCGGGTTGTATCCACAGCCGCCGAACTTGAGCGAGGTGCGCGTCGATCCGCGCGAGGCGTTCTGGGTGATCAAGCACGGCATCAAGATGAGCGCGATGCCCGCGTGGGGGTTCAGTCACGACGACGCGACGATCTGGAGCATGGTCGCGTTCGTGCGCAAGCTCCCCGGCATGACCCCGGGCGAGTACCGCGCGATCGTCGCGAAGGCGCCGCCCGACGAGGACATGGGGCCGATGGATCACGGCGCACCGGACGGCGCGACCCCCGAGGGAAACCGCGGTGAGGGCATGGCGGCGATGCCGGGGATGAAGATGCCGGGGATGAAGATGCCGGGAATGAAGATGCCGGGAATGAAGATGCCGGCCGCAAGCGCGGCGGCCTCCGGGGAAAGGCGGTGAGGCTCATACGCACGATCCGCCAAGTGAGGGCCGGCGGCATGTGAGCCAATGTCGACCATCGATGCATGCAAAAGGAGTACGGTCATGAATCGCACAGTGAAGATGTTGAGCGCGGGACTCGGCGTGATCGGGTTCGTCCTCGCCACGATGTCGGTGAGCGCGGCGGTGCCCGATCCGACCATGATTGCGGCCGCGAGCAGCGCCGCGGACCATGAGGCCATCGCCAAGGCGTACGACGCGGAGGCAAGCTCGCTCGAGAAGATGGCGGCGGCGCACGAGAACCTCGCGCGGACCTATGGGCAGGCAGGAGGGAAGCCCTGGGAGCGCGCGCAGGCCAAGCACTGCGAAACGATCGCATCGGAGCTCACGGCGGCTGCGCGGCAGGAGCGGTCGCTGGCAGCGGAGCACCGCAAGATGGCTAAGATGGCCGGGAAGTGACGCGGTCCCGCAGACGCCGCCGACTCCGAGGCGGCGCCTGCTTGGGCCGGCGGCGTGGCGCGGCACGGAGCGGTGTTGCGCTGCGCGGGAGCTGAAATTGGATTGTCGAACAATTCCTTATTGGCACCGCAAGCCGGCAGCGGATTTCCCGCTTGACGCCGCGGCGTCTCGGGGAGGATATTAGCAATGGCTAATGGAATCGCGTACGCGCCGCTCGGGACGCGGAACGCAGAGGCTCGGAACGATCATGCGCTTCATCGACGTCGGCGGATTCGGTAGCGACATGCGCTCGCGGGGCATCGCCGTGCGTCGATGGGCCGCCGACCTGCTGGATCTCTGGGCCGATTGGCGCTTCGCGCGCAGCGAGAGCCGCAAGGCCCTCGCGCTCTACCGCAGCGTGCGCAGCGAACGCCCGGAACTCGCCGGCCGCGAGCTCTACCGGGAAGTCCTCGCGCGCTGCGGGGAAGGACTCTGGGAGCATGCGAGCGCGTACGTGCGCCACGCGGAAGAGAGCTTCGCGGCGTGGCCGGCGCATCGCGGCGTGCGTTTTCGCGACGTGGTGACGTATATCATCTTCGACGAGCGCGTCACCGCGATGAAGCGCCCGGGAACCAGGGTCGACATCGAGGCGGTCGTCGCCTCGGTGATTCCAGCCGTGTTTTGAACGGCCCGCCGCGGCGCGACCCGGCGCGGACGATGATAACCGCGTGATCCCCGGGGTGACCGTCGAACCCCGTGTCGAAGCTCGGAATCCGCTCGATGCCGGAGCCCGGGCGTGGCAAGGATGCTGTCGCGATGATGCGGTAGGTGCTGATGTCGGTCTTGGAACCCGACAATTTCCCGCACCAGGAATCAGGTTACGGCGGCCGGCGCTCTTCCAAGGAGACCGCGACTACCGCACCGGACGCGAAGGTGAGCGCACCGATGGCGGTGATGGCCCACGCTGCACCGAACCAGTCCGTCAATAATCCCGCGAGGAGCGCGCCGATCGCGTAGCCCAAATCGCGCCAGAAGCGGTAGACGCTGAGCGAACGCGCCCGCCACGAGGGATGGGATGCATCCGACACGGATGCGATGAGCGTCGGGTAAACCATGGCGGTGCCGACGCCGAGGAACAAGCTCGCCGCGAACCACCAGGCGAAGCTTCCGGTGAGAGCGACCAGGAACAGGCCGCCGGCTTGCACCCACATGCCGGCCACGATCAGGCCCTTTCGGCCCCACCGGTCGCTGAGTGGGCCGGTGACCGTCTGCAGAACGCCCCAAACCATGGGATAGACGGCCTTGAGGATACCGATACGCTCGACGCTGAGGCCGAGGCCGGCGAAGAACAACGGGAAGATTCCCCAACTCATGCCGTCATTCAGATTGTTGACGAGTCCTGCTTGCGATGCGGCAAACAAATTTCGGTCGCCGTACGAGGCGCGGCGGAATATCTGCCAGAATCCGAGCGTCTCCGGGCGCGCTCCGTGATGGGCCATCTCCAATCCCACGTGATGACGGGTGTCGCGCACCACGAGGATCGAGAGCAGCAATCCGAGAACCGCATAGCCGATGCCGAGGTAGAAAGGCGCCGGCCGCAGGCCGTAGCGCTGAGCGATGTAGCCCGTGAGGAAGGCCGTGACGCCGACGGCGAGATAGCCGGCAAACTCGTTGAGACCCACGGCGAGGCCGCGGGATTTTGGGCCCACGAGGTCCACCTTCATGATGACCGTCATCGACCAGGCAAGACCCTGGTTGACACCAAGCAGGGCATTCGCCGCGATCACCCATCCCCAGCTCGGCGCCCAGCCGAGCATGAAGGGAACCGGCAGCCCGACCAGCCATCCCGCGACGAGCAAGTGCTTGCGCCCGTAGATGTCCGCGAGGTGTCCGGAGACCAGATTGGAAATCGCTTTGACGACACCGAACATCACGATAAAGGAGACGACCAGCGTGGTCGAGGCGATGCGGAACACCTCGGACCCGATGAGCGGCACGACCGTCCGCTCGAGCCCGACCATGCCGCCGACAAAGGCATTGATGAGGATCAACAGCGAAAACTGCCGCCAGTTCTCGCGAAGGCCGAGACGGATACCGGTCACGTCCGCACCACGCGCCGCGGCGGCACAAACCGGCGCGCCCTCGCCGCAGCCGCCTTGCTCATGCGAGCGCCTGCGTCAATCGGCGGACGACCCACTCGATCTCTTGCTGCGTCGTACCGCGTCCCAAACTGAAGCGGATCGCGCCCATGCCGGCCTCCGGCGCGATGCCCATCGCCTTGAGCACCGGCGAGAGAGCGACCCCGCCTGAATGGCATGC
>JAJXZV010000061.1 GCA_021779875.1 Pseudomonadota bacterium | reverse complement strand
GCGCCATCGCCGTGCAGCCCGAGGTGCTGCTGCTCGACGAGCCGACCGCCGCGCTCGACCCGATCTCCACGCTGCGGGTCGAGGAGACCTTGCAGGCGCTGCGCGAGCGCTACTGCATCGTGGTGGTCACGCACAACCTGCAGCAGGCGGCCCGGGTGTCGAACGTCACCGGCTTCATGTATATGGGAGAACTCGTGGAGATCGGCCCGTCGGGCGAGATGTTCACCTCGCCGAGGAATCGGCGCACCGACGACTACATCACGGGCCGCTTCGGCTAGGGTTTCGAGACTATGGAAGGATTGCCCCTCGTGCCCCCGTCCGCGGCCGTGCCGCCGGCGCCGGCCGCGCCCGTGAACGAGGCGGCGGGCGCGGCCGGCGTGGGCGACGTGGTCCACTCGCCGGTCATGACGGCCCGTCACGTCAACGTGTTCTACGGCGGCAAGCACGCCGTCAAGAACGTGAGCCTCGACATCGGGCGCAACCAGGTGCTCTCCATGATCGGCCCCTCCGGCTGCGGCAAGTCGACCTTCCTGCGGTGCCTGAACCGCATGAACGACACCATCGCGCACGCGCGCGTGGACGGCAGCATCACCCTCGATGGCCAGGACATCTACGACCGGCGGCAGGACGTCGCGCAGCTGCGGGCGCGCGTCGGCATCGTGTTCCAGAAGCCGACGCCCTTCCCGCAGTCGATCTACGCGAACGTCGCCTACGGCCCGAGGATCCACGGACTCGCCCGCAACCGCAGCGACATGGACGAGATCGTGAGCTCGAGCCTGCAGCGCGCGGGTCTGTGGGACGAGGTCAAGGACCGGCTGTCGCAGCTCGGCACCAGCCTGTCCGGCGGCCAGCAGCAGCGCCTGTGCATCGCGCGCACCATCGCGGTGAGCCCGGAGGTCATCCTCATGGACGAGCCGACCTCGGCGCTCGACCCGATCGCGAGCGCCAAGGTCGAGGATCTGATCGACGAGCTGCGCGCCAATTACGCGATCGTGATCGTCACCCACAACATGCAGCAGGCCGCGCGCGTGTCCCAGCGCACGGCCTATTTCCACCTGGGCGACCTGGTCGAGGTGGGCCCGACGGACCGGGTCTTCACCAACCCCCAGCAGAAGCTCACCGAGGACTACATCACCGGGCGGTTCGGCTGACGCCGCGGGCCGCCGCTAGTCGGCGTTGCGCAGCAGTTCGTTGATCGAGGTCTTGGCGCGCGTCTGCGCGTCCACCCGCTTGACGATCACGGCGCAGGCGAGCGCGTACTTGCCGTCGGCCGAGGGCAGCGTTCCGGGGACCACGACCGCGCCGGCGGGCACTCGGCCCCGCAGGATCCGGCCGCTCTCGCGGTCGTAGATGCGGGTACTCTGCCCGATGAACACGCCCATCGAGATCACCGCGCCGCGTTCCACCACCACGCCCTCGACGATCTCCGAGCGGGCTCCGATGAAGCAGTCGTCCTCGATGATGGTCGGGGCGGCCTGCAGCGGCTCGAGCACGCCGCCGATGCCCACGCCGCCGGACAGGTGGACGTTGCGGCCGATCTGGGCGCACGATCCGACGGTCGCCCAGGTGTCGACCATGGTGCCTTCGCCCACGTAGGCGCCGATGTTCACGTAGCTCGGCATGAGCACCACGTTCGGCGCCACGTACGCGCCGCGGCGCGCCGTCGCGGGCGGCACCACGCGCACGCCCGCCGCGGCGAAGCGCGCGCCGTCCCAGTTGCCGAACTTGAGCGGCACCTTGTCGTAGAAATTGAGGCCGGTGGTTCCCATCATCTCGTTGGGCGAGATCCGAAAGTACAGCAGCACGGCCTTCTTCAGCCATTCGTTCAGCCGCCAGCCGCCCTCGAACGGTTCGGCGACGCGCGCCGCGCCGCTGTCCAGCAGGTCGAGCGCGGCATCGACGGCCGCCCGCAGGTCGCGCGGCGCGCTCTTCGGGGTGAGGTCGGCGCGCTTCTCGAAGGAGGCCTCGATGATCGCCTTCAGATCGGGATGGGACATGGTTTCCTCGGGTTGGGTCGTCAGGGGCGCGCGGCGTCGCGCTGGTCGAGCGCGCGCACCAGGGCATCCTGCAGGCGGCGGCAGTCCGGCTCCCGCAGCAGGGCGCCCTCGTCGTCGGTGACGTAGAAGACGTCCTCGGCGCGCTCGCCGACGGTCATGATCTTGGCGCCGTGGATCGCGACGTGCTCGGACTTGAACACCTTGCCCACCTCGGACAGCAGGCCCGGGCGATCGGCCGCCACCAGCTCGAGGATGGTGCGCTCGTTGCGGGCGTCCAGGCTGAAATTGACCTGGGTCGGCGTCGAGAACATGCGCACCTGGCGGGGCGCCCGCCGGGTGACGGCGAGCGGCGAGTCCTCGGGCTGCTGCAGGTTGCGCCACAGGCCGCGCTCGATCTCGCGCAGGCGCCCGGGGTCCGCGATCTCCGCCCCGTTGTCCTCGAGCACGACGTAGGTCTCGAGGCTGAAGCCGTTGGAGCTCGTGATCAGGCGCGCGTCGACCACGTTCAGGCCCATCTGGTCGAGCACGGCGGTGGTGCGCGCGAAGCTGTGCAGCCGGTGCGGCGTGTAGGTGAGCACCGCGGTGCCGGCGCGCCCGGCGAGCTGGCGGATCGCCACGAGCGGCGCTTCCTCGCCGGGCGGCCGGGCCGCGAGCAGCGCGGTGTGCCAGGCGATTTCCTCCGGCGTGAAGCGCAGGAAGTAGGCCTCGGTCCACTGCGCCCAGACCTCGCCGATCTGCGCCTCGCGCAGCTGCGGCATCAGGTCGCGCGCGCCGTCCTGGGTCTCGCGGATCAACTCCTCCTGGTCCACCGGGGTCTCGATGCCCCGGCGCAGGGCGCGCTTGGTGCGCTCGTAGAACTCCTCGAACAGGCGCGCCTTCCAGGTGTTCCACAGCTTCGGGTTGGTGCCGCGCACGTCGGCGACGGTGAGCACGTACAGGTAGTCGAGGTGCGCCTGGTCGCCGACGCGGCGCGCGAACTCGTGGATCACGTCCGGGTCGCTGATGTCCTTCTTCTGCGACGTGATCGACAGGATCAGGTGATTGCGCACCAGCCAGGCCACCAGCCGCGCCTCGTAGCGTCCGAGCCCCTGTTCCAGGCAGAACGCCTCGGCATCGACGGCGCCGAGCTCGGAATGGTCGCCGCCGCGCCCCTTGGCGATGTCGTGGAACAGCGCGGCGAGATACGCGAGCTCCTGCCGGGGCAGCGACTGCATGATCTGGCTCAGCGCCGGGAATTCGTGGTCGAACTTCGGCATCGCCAGGCGGCGCAGGTTGCTCACCACGAACAGCGTGTGCGCGTCGACCGTGTAGGCGTGGAACAGGTCGTACTGCATGCGCCCGACCACGCGGCCGAACGCGGGGATGTAGCGGCCGAGCACGCCGTACAGGTTCATCCGGCGCAGCTCGTGCGTGACCCCGACGGGCGCGCGCAGGATGTCGATGAACAGTCGGTGGTGCCGCGGGTTCTGCCGGAATTCCTCGTCGATCAGCCAGACGTGCGCGCCGATCAGGCGGATGGTCTCGGCGCGCACGCCGCGCAGCTCCGGGTGCTGCTGCAGCAGCACGAACAGCTCGAGCAGCGCCGAGGGGTTGCGCGCGAAGACCTCCGGGTGGGTGACTTCGAGGTAGTCGTTGCGGATCTGAAAGCGCGGATTGATCGGGATCGGCGGCGCGCTCTGCGTGAGGATGGCCTCGCGGAACAGCTGCAGCAGCATCTCGTTCAGCAGGCTCACGTCCATGACGGTGCGGTAGTACTTCTGCATGAGCTGTTCGACCGCCAGCGTGAAGCTCGCATCCTCGTAGCCGAACAGCTTCGCGAGCTTGATCTGGTAGTCGAACAGCAGGCGGTCCTCGCGCCGCCCGGTGAGCACGTGCAGGCCGAAACGCACCTTCCAGAGGAAGGCCTGGCCAGCCTCGAGCTTGCGCAGCTCCTCGCGCGTCAGGAATCCGTGGGCCACCAGCTCGTCGAGCGTGTCGGTGCCGAAGTGCCGCTTCGCCACCCATCCGATGGTCTGGATGTCGCGCAGGCCCCCGGGGCTCGATTTGACGTTCGGCTCGAGGTTGTACGCCGTGTCGAAGTAGCGGTGATGCCGCTCGGTCTGTTCCTTGACCTTGGCCTCGAAGAAGTCCTGCGAGGACCATAGCCGGTCGGGGGCGAGGGCGCGCCGCATGCCGGCGAACAGCGACTCCGGCCCGGCGAGCAGCCGCGCCTCGAACAGCGTGGTCGCGACGCTGATGTCGGCCAGGCTCTCGCGCTGGCAGTCGTCGATCGAGCGCACGCTGTGGCCGACCTCGAGGCCGATGTCCCAGAGGAAGGTGAGGAATCGCTCGATGTCCGGCTGCCAGTCGACCGAGTCGCTCTTGGGCACCAGCACCATGATGTCGATGTCCGAGCTCGGATGCAGCTCGCCGCGGCCGTAGCCGCCCACGGCGATCAGCGCCAGATCGTCGGCGAACGCGCCCGCGTGCCGGGTCCAGGCGGCGCGCAGCGCGATGTCCACGAGGCGGGCGCGGTCGCGCACCAGCTCCTCCACCGCCTCGTCGGCGGCGAAGCGCTCCTTCAGCTGCTCGCCGCCCCGGTCGAGCACCTGGCGGAAGGCGAGCGGCGAGAACTGGCCGTTGGCGAGTTCCTCGGGCGCCGCTCGCAGGTACGCCCAATCGGCCGCCGGCTCGAGCACGCGGCCGTGCGCGCTCACGAGGCGGCCGCGGCGGCGGGCACGGCGGCGTCCGCGCCCAGGGTCAGCACCTCGAAGCCGTCCTCGGTGACCAGCACGGTGTGCTCCCATTGCGCCGACAGCGACTGGTCCCGGGTCACCACCGTCCAGCCGTCCGGCAGCAGCCGCACGTCGCGCCGCCCGGCGTTGATCATCGGTTCGATGGTGAAGGTCATGCCCGGCACGAGTTCGAGCCCGGTGCCCGGCTTGCCGTAATGCAGCACCTGCGGGTCCTCGTGGTACACGAGGCCGATGCCGTGGCCGCAATACTCGCGGACCACGGAGAAGTCGTTGCCCTCGGCGTGGGTTTGGATGGCGTGGCCGATGTCGCCCAGGCGCGCACCCGGACGGACGCTGCGGATGCCGTGCCACATCGCCTCGTGGCACACCGCCACCAGCCGGCGCGCGAGCACCGAGGCGCCGCCCACCAGGTACATCCGGCTGGTGTCGCCGTGGAAGCCGTCGCGGATCACGGTGACGTCGATGTTGACGATGTCGCCTTCCTTCAGCCGCTTCTCGCCCGGGATGCCGTGGCAGACCACGTGATTGACCGAGGTGCAGATGGTCTTCGGGAAGCCCCGGTAGTTGAGGTTGGCGGGGATCGAGCGCAGTTCCTCCACGATGTACTCGTGGCAGCGCTGGTCGAGTTCGTCCGTGGACACCCCGGGCCGCACGTAGGGCTCGATCATGTCGAGCACGCTGGCCGCGAGCCTCCCGGCGGCGCGCATCTTGTCCTGTTCGGCGGGGGTCTTGATGGTCACGGGCATGGGGGCTCTCAAGGACTTTGAATGGCTCGAAAAATCATGGTATAAAGCGCGGCTTATTTTACACAACCCCGCACGCGCGTCGTCACGATCGACCGGGTGCCCGGTCGAAGGCCCGACTTGAAAAGATGCTGGCGCGAGCCCGCATTTTCAAGAGGGCCCTCCGGGTCGCCGATTGGGACGCGCGGAGGCTCAACCCGAACGAGGAGCAATTAAGTCATGACCAGCGTGTCGATGCGACAGATGCTGGAGGCGGGTGTTCATTTCGGACACCAAACCCGCTTCTGGAACCCGAAGATGGCCCCCTTCATTTTCGGTGAACGCAACAAGATTCACATCATCAATCTCGAGAAGACGCAGCCGCTCTACGTGCAGGCCGCGACCTTCATCAAGGGCGTGGCCGCCGAGGGCGGCAAGGTGCTGTTCGTCGGCACCAAGCGCTCGGCCCGCGAGGCGGTCCAGAAGGAAGCCTCGCGCTGCAGCATGCCGTACGTCAACCAGCGTTGGCTCGGCGGCATGCTCACGAACTTCAAGACCATCCGGCAGTCCATCAAGCGCCTGAACGAGCTCGACGAAATGGCCCAGAACGGCACCCTCGAGCGCCGCGGCAAGAAGGAAGCGCAGATGCTGCGCCGGGAAATGGACAAGCTGCTGCGCAGCCTCGGCGGCATCCGCGACATGTCCTCGCTTCCCGATGCGCTGTTCGTGATCGACGTCGGTCACGAGGAGATCGCCATCAGCGAGGCGCGCAAGCTCGGCATCCCGGTGGTCGCGGTGGTCGACACCAACTGCTCGCCCGAGGGGATCGACTACGTCATCCCGGGCAACGATGACGCCATGCGCGCCATCCTCCTGTACGCCGGCGGCGTCGCCGATGCCATCCTCGAGGGCAAGTCCACCCTGCCGGAGGTCCCGGCCGGCGAGGACGAGTTCGTCGAACTCGACGAGGAAGGCAATCCGAAGAGACGCGGCGCCGGCGCGCGCCGGGGCCCGCCCCCGGCATCGCGCGGCAGGAAGCCCGCGCCGCGACGCAAGG
>JAJXZV010000295.1:2005-6526 GCA_021779875.1 Pseudomonadota bacterium | reverse complement strand
GAACAGCCGCGCCGTCTCCTCGATGCGCGTGCCGGGCTGCGCCCGCACGTGCAGCAGGATCTGTCCGGAGTCGACCGAGGGGAAGAAGTTCTCCCCGAGGAACGGCGCCAGGCCCAGCGAGAGCACGACGATCGCCAGAAAGCCGATGATCACCGGCTTCGGGCGCGCGAGCGAGTAGGCGAGGAGCGAGCGGTAATGCGCCCTCGCCCAGGCGAAGTAGTGCTCGAAGCCCTGCTGGAACCGCTTGAACGGATTGCGGCTCGCCGCTCCCGCCGCGGCATGCCCCCCGCTGAAGTCGTGCGCATCCAGCAGGTAGCGCGCCATGGTGGGCACCAGCGTGCGCGACAGGATGAACGAGCCGATCAGCGCGAACACCACCGCCTCGGCCAGCGGCCGGAACAGGTAGCCCGCCACCCCGCCCAGCTGGAACATCGGCGCGAACACGATGTCGAGCACCAGCAGGGTGACGAACGCCGGCACCACGATCTGCTGCGCGCCGTCGAGGATCGCCGGCTCGATCGGCTTGCCCTGCTCGAGGTGGAAGAAGATGTTCTCCAGCGTCACCGTGCCCTCGTCGACCAGCATGCCGACCGCGAGCGCCAGCCCGCCGAGCGTCATCACGTTGATCGTCTCGCCGAGCCAGGACAGCAGCGTCACCGAGAACAGGATCGACAGCGGAATGGAGATGATGATGATGATGGTCGAGCGCCAGCTGCCGAGGAACAGCAGGATCATCACCCCGACCAGCCCGGCGGCGAGCACCGCCTCGCGCAGCACGCCGACGATCGCCGCCTTGACGAACACCGACTGGTCGCCCACCGCGTGCAGCGAGAAGTCGCTCGGCAGGCTCTCCTCCACGCGCGGCAGCAGCGACTTGATCCCCGAGATCACGTCCAGGGTCGAGGCGGAGCCGGCCTTCAGGATGGTCATGAGCACCGCGTGCACGCCGTCCACCCGCACCACGTTGGTCTGCGGCGGCGCGCCGTCGTGCACGTAGGCCACGTCGTGCACGTAGATCACCGTGCCGTTGACCTTCTTCACCGGCAGGTCGTTGATCTCCTCGAGCAGCACCGGGCTCGCGTTCAGCGACACGTTCCAGTCGAACTTGCCGATCTTCTCGTCGCCCGCCGGCAGGATCAGGTTCTGCGCGGACACCGCGTTCACCAGATCCTCGGCCGAGACGCTGCGCGCCTGCATGGCGTGCTGATCCAGGTCGATCTGCACGTCGCGTATCTGCCCGCCGTAGGGCGAGGGCACCGCGGCGCCGGCCACCGTCGCCAGCTGCGGGCGGATGAAGTTCTGCCCCAGATCGAACAGCTTCATCTGCGGCAGCTTGTCGCTCGAGAGCGCCAGCTGCAGAATCGGCACCGTCGCGGCGTTGTAGCTCAGCACGTACGGCGGCGTGATCCCCGGCGGCAGGAGCTTCAGCACCGTCTGCGAGGCCGCCGTCACCTGCGCCATCGCCGAGGCGATGTCGACGTTCTTCTGGAAGAAGATCTTCACCACGCCGTAGCCGTCGAGCGACTGCGACTCGATGTGCTCGATGTCCCCCACCTGAGAGGTCAACGTGCGCTCGTAGTAGTAGATCACCCGCCCCGACATGTCGTTCGGCAGCAGACCCGTGTAGGTCCACACCACGCTGATCACCGGGATGTTGATGTTCGGAAAGATGTCCGTCGGCGTACGGAGCGAGGACATCACCCCAAAGATCGCTATCAACAGCGACAACACCACGAAGGTGTACGGCCGCCGCAGCGCTATCTGGACGATCCACATGGACGCGGGTCCCCTAGCCGCTCACGGCGGTCGCATCCGGGCACGGGCGGCTCGGTGCGATGGAACGATCAGGGATTCGAGCCATAATTCCTGGGCAGCTTGGGTTGAACGCACGTGGCTCGGGCCATCTCGCCCCGGGGATTCACCGGGCGGTGGCGTTCGGTCGCAGCATCATGCCGTGCGGGCACCGCCGGCACGGCAACGAATTGAAGCGCTTGGTATCGAGGTCGGTGCGCAGATACATTTCGTTACAATTTACCCCGGCGCTCTTTTTGCGACGCAACAATCGGTGCGTCGGGGCCCGATGCGCGCGCATCCGACGCCGCGGGCAGGCGGATGCGCACTCGCAGGCCCCGGGGCTCCCGGTCGTGCAGCTCGATGGTACCGCCGTGCGCGAGAATGATCGAACGGGCGATCGACAGCCCGAGGCCCATGCCCTGGCGATCCGTGTCCCAGGCCGACGCGGTGCGGTAGAACGGTTCGAACACCTTGGTCTTCTCCGCGTCCGGTATGCCGGGCCCCTCGTCCTCGACGTCGATCACGAAGCCCTCGGACGAGCGGCCGAGCGTGACGTTCGCGGCGCCGCCGTACTTGACCGCGTTGGCGACCACGTTGGTCAGCGCACGCATCATGGCCTGCGGCTTGCAGCGATAGCGGCTGCGTTCGAAGCCCGCGTAGCCGACCTCACCGCCGAGGTCCGACACCAGGTCGCACACGGTCTGCAGCAGGGAATCGAGGTCGACGACGTCGGTCGACTCCACTTCGTCGACCCCGCGGATGAAGGAGAGCGTCGAGGAGAGCATCGACTCCATGGTCTCGATGTCGGCGAGCATCTTGCCCTTCTCCACGACCGGCCGATCGGTCTCGATGCGCAGGCGCAGGCGGGTGAGCGGCGTGCGCAGGTCATGGCTGATGGCGCCGAGCATGCGGGTGCGATCGGACAGAAAGCGCTGCAGCCGGCCCTGCATCTCGTTGAAGGCGCGGATCGCGCGCTTCAACTGCGCGGGTCCCTGCTCCGGAAGCTCCGGCGCGGACACGTCGAGCCCGACGCGTTCGGCGGCCAGGGCGAAGCGGGTCAGCGGCCGGTTCACGGTCCAGGTGAGCCAGGCCCAGAGCCCGGCGGTGGCGAAGGCCATGAAGGCGGCGATGGCGAACTGCTCGAGATACCCGAGCCGGCTCTCGAGCCCGACGGGGGTGAGCACCTCGACGAGCGACCGGTCGAGCAGCCGGACCTCGATGCGCTTCCAATCGAGCGTGGCCCCGCTTCGCGACGAGCGGACGCTGACGTCGCCCGCCTCCCGGTGCAGCGCCGCGGCGATCTGCGCGCCGAGCCGGATGTCGGGCCTGCCCCCGTTCTCGGGCGCCGCCGACGCGACCGGCCGGTAGCGCACCAGGAATTCGGCATCGTTCCACAAGGCGGCGAAGGCCGGCCGCTGCGCATCGGGCACGGCCTCGAGGAGCCTCACGACCATCGCCACCTTGGTCACGGCGAGCTCCGGGCGCAGCTCCTTCTGCCACTGCGGCAGCAGCACGGTGTAGAGCACGGCCGCCAACACCTGGGAGAGCACCAAACCGAGCAGCAAGATGCCGGCGACCTGACCCCGAAAGCCCGCCGGCACCAGCCGACGCAGCAGGGCCATCAAGACGGAATGACCTCGGGCGTGAAGATGTAGCCGCCGGCTCGCACCGTCTGGATGATCACGGGATCCTTCGGGTTGTCCTCGATCTTGCGGCGCAAGCGGCTCACCTGGATGTCGATGCTGCGATCGAACAGCGCCGCCGCGCGGCCGCGGGTCAAATCGAGCAGCTGATCACGCGTCAAAACGCGTCCCGGATGTTCGCAAAAGGCCACCAAAAGTTCAAATTCCCCGCTGGTGAGCGGCACGGTCGCGCCGTCCGCCGATTGCAGGCGCCGCGCGCCGAGATCGAGATGCCATCCGGAGAAGGACAGCTGCGACGGCCGGTGCTCGCGGGGCGTGCGCACCACGATCTGCGCGCGCCGCAGGACGGCGCGCGTGCGCGCCAGCAGCTCGTGCGTGCTGAACGGCTTCGTCAGGTAATCGTCGGCCCCCATCTCCAGCCCGACCACGCGGTCCACCTCGCTGCCGCGGGCGGTCAGCATGATGATGGGCACGTTGCTCTCGGCACGGATCCGCCGGCACAGCGACAGGCCGTCCTCGCGCGGCAGCATGATGTCCAGGATCGCGAGGTCGATGCGGCTCACCGCGAGAATGCGATCGAGCTCCCGGCCGTCGCGCGCGACGCTCACCCGATAGCCGTTCTGGCGAAGTAGATCGGCCACGAGCGACCGGATGTCCGCGTCGTCCTCGACGAACACGATATGGGGAGATTGCTCCATGCTCCTCTTTATATTGCAGGGATCGAGGCCACGCAGCGACCACTTTGTAACTGAACGCAACACGGCCGGCGCGGTACGCCGCCGGATCGCGCCGGCCGCCGCGCCGCGGGTGCGCCGGCCCACGGCAAAAGTCTCTGGGAAATCAGCGCGCAAGACGCACACTCGCGCCGGCGCGCGGCGTCCGCCGGGCGCGCGCCGCGCACCCGCCGGCGTAACGGCCGTTACGCGACACCGGGGTCCGGGCCCGTTGACCGCCATGCGCCGCGCACGGATGATGGCGGGATGAAGAATCTCAGAGTGCTGGTGAGCGGAATACTGCTCGGCGTCGCCGGCTGCGCGGCAGGCCCCGACTATCACGTGCCGAAGACGGACACCCCGCCTGAATT
>JAJXZV010000295.1:0-1995 GCA_021779875.1 Pseudomonadota bacterium | reverse complement strand
AAGCCGGCGGCGGCGGCGGCGGCCCCCGAGCAGATCGACCTCGCCACCTGGTGGCAGTCGCTCAAGGACCCGGAATTGAATTCCCTGGTCGAGCGGGCGATCCGGTCGAATCCCACCCTCGAGATCGCGCTCACCCGGCTGCAGCAGGCGCGCACCTACGAGGCGGTGATCCTGAGCGCGGCGCTGCCCGAGGTCGACGCCGGCGCCGCGGCCGGCCGCGGCACCGGCCGCGACCTCACGCGGGGCCGCGTCGCGACCGCGCTCGGATCTGCCGACAACGCGTTCGGCCTGCAGCACCTGAACACCATCGCCGGATTCGACGCCATCTGGGAGCTCGACCTGTTCGGCAAGTTCCGCCGGGAATACGAGGCAGTGCGGGCCGACACGCAGGCCGCCGCGGACGCGCGCAGCGCGGTGCTGACCTCGCTCATCGCCGACGTGGTGCGCGGTTACCTGGATCTACGCGGCCTGCAGATGCGGGTCGGCGTTCTGCGCCAGGCGAGCGACGTGCTGCGCGAGTCGCTGCGCATCGTCACCATCCGATACGATCGCGGCATCACCAACGAACTCGACGTCGCCCTCGCGACACGCGAGCTCAACACCCTGCTCGCCCAGATCGGCCCGGTCGAGGCGCAGATCGAGGCCGCCCAGAACACCATCGCCGTGCTGCTCGGCGAATATCCCGAACAGATGGTGCAGGAGCTGTCCAAGCCCGATCTGATCCCGACCATGCCGGCGGTGGCGGCGCCCGGCGTACCGGTCGATCTGCTCAAGCGGCGCCCGGACATCGAGCAGGCCGAACGCCAGCTCGCCGCGACGACCGCGCGCATCGGCGTCGCGACCGCGGATCTGTTCCCTCAGGTGTCGCTGGTCGGGGCGATCGGCGCGCAGAGCCAGGGCTGGGGCACGACCCCCGCGATCGGCAAGCACATCTGGTCGTTCGGCCCCGGAGCCCTCTGGCCGGTGCTCGATTTCGGCGCCCTGGACGCGCAAGTGGACATCGCGCACCTGGAGGCGCACGCGGCCCTCGTCAATTACCGGCGCACCATCCTGAACGCCGTGCAGGAGGTCGACTCGGCGGTGACCGGCTATTCGGCCCAGCAGGCGAGCCTCGGCCAGCTGAGCGACGCGCTGGTCGCGGCGCAGCGGGCCGTGGACGTGGCCACCGAACGGTACAACCGGGGCCTCACGGACTACCTGAACGTGGTCGACGCCGAGCGCCAGTACTACACCTTGCAGGAACAATACGTGAACGCGCAGGTGACCCAGGGCGAGCAGTTCGTCCAGCTCTACAAGAGCCTGGGCGGCGGCTGGCAAAATTACCAGGACATCCCCGCCATCCGGCGGCCGCAGCCGGCGATCGTCGCGGCGTTCCGGCGCGCCATCGAGAAATCGACGCCCTAGTTCAGCCGGCGTAGGCGAGCGCGTAGCCGCGCTCCTGCGCGCGGTTCACCGCGACGATTCCGGCGGCCATCATGTGCGCATTCGGCAGCAGGTGCGCGAGCACGTTCGCCCGCACGTCGGCTTGCGGGACCCGAGCCTTGGCGGCGATCTCCTCGATGATGCCGTCCGTGGCCATCCCGCACACCGCGAAGTGCGCGCCTCGCTCGATCAGACCTTCGAAGGTCGCGTCGCGATCCGCCGCATCGTGCGCCTTCGCGCCGCGGGGATTCACCCTGGACGCCTCGATCTTCAGGAACGGTCCGATGACGTCCCCGTAGGCCGCCCAGACCTCGTCGCCGAAGGCGAACGGCGTGGCCGTGTGCCGCAGCACGATGACCACCGCCAGGTCGGAGGCCTTCAGTCCGTAGCCGCTGCGATTGGCGATGTAGAAGTTGTTGGCGTAGTTCACCGCCGCGCCGGCACCCTGCGGCGTGGTGGCGTCGAACACCATGCGGTGCCCGCCGGGCAATTCGAGCCAGTCGTCCTGGGGCTCCAGACCGGGCCGCCAACGCGGCGCGGCCGCCGCCGCCCCGCCCGGGGCCGCCGCGGACG
>JAJXZV010000334.1 GCA_021779875.1 Pseudomonadota bacterium | reverse complement strand
CGCGGCTGGCTCGCCGACCTTGCGCACGCCGCGCGGGCGCGCACGGCCGCGCCATGAGCGGCGCCGATCTGGATCTTGCGGTCATCGGCAATTGCCAGGTGTCGGCCCTGATCGACGCGCGCGGGCGGATCGTGTGGGCCTGCCTGCCGCGCCCGGATGCGGATCCGGTGTTCTGCGCTCTGCTGCGGCCCGAGGGAGGCGACGCCGCGAGCGGCGTGTTCGCCGTCGATCTGCGCGGTCTGGCCACCCATCGGCGCAGTTACGAGCGCAACACGGCGATCGTCGAGACCCTGCTCACCGACGTCGCCGGCAATGCCGTGCGGATCACCGACTTCTGCCCGCGTTTTCGCTCGCGTGGCCGAAATTACCGGCCGATGGCGCTGGTGCGGATGATCGAGCCGCTCGCGGGCCGGCCCATCCTCACGGTGCGGCTGCGTCCCGCCCACGGCGAGGGGCTCGGCGAGCCCCAGCGGGTGCCCGGCAGCCACCACATCCGCTTCATCTCGCCCCGGCTCGCGTACCGCGTTACCACGAATGCCTCGTTAGCGCCGCTGCTCGAGCAGAGCGCCATGGTGCTCGATGCGCCGCTTGCCTTCGTGCTCGCGCCCGACGAAACCATCGAGGAGACGCCGCTCGGTCTCGCGCGCCATTGGCTCGAAGAGACCCGCCAGTA
Organism: Pseudomonadota bacterium; assembly: GCA_021779875.1. GTDB lineage: Bacteria > Pseudomonadota > Gammaproteobacteria > Steroidobacterales > Steroidobacteraceae > Bog-1198. The sequence continues at coordinate 5,885 of JAJXZV010000334.1, read as the reverse complement.
CTGGCGGGAGTGGACCCGCGGCCTCGCGGTGCCCTTCGACTGGCAGCCGGAGGTGATCCGCGCGGCGATCACGCTCAAACTGTGCACCTACGAGGATACCGGCGCCGTGCTCGCGGCGCTCACCACCTCCGTCCCTGAGATCGCCGACAGCGGCCGCAACTGGGACTACCGCTACTGCTGGCTGCGCGACAGCTTCTTCGTGATTCTCGCCCTCAACCGGCTGGGCGCGACCAACACCATGGAGGGGTACCTGCGCTACCTCGACCAGATCGTCGCCCGCAATCCCGGCGGCGACCTGCAGCCCCTGTACGGCATCAGCGGCGAGGCGCACATCGAGGAGCGGTTGGCTGGGGGCCTCGCCGGCTACCGGGGGATGGGCCCCGTGCGCATCGGCAATCTCGCCTACCGCCAGGCCCAGCACGACGTGTACGGCGCGGTGGTGCTCGCCGCACGCCAGCTGTTCTTCGACCAGCGGCTCACTCGGCCGGGCGATGCGTCCTTGTTCGCGCGCATGGAGGCGCTCGGCGAGCGCTCGCTGAAGATGTTCGGCGCGCCGGACGCCGGTCCCTGGGAGTTTCGCGGCACCGAGCGCGTGCACACCTTCTCGGCGGTGATGTGCTGGGCCGCCTGCGACCGGCTGGCGCGCATTGCCGCGCACCTGGGCATCGGCGGACGCGCGGCGGCCTGGCGCGCCAGCGCGGAGGCCATGCGCGGCGAAATCCTTGCGCGCGCCTGGAACGAGTCGCGGCAGTCCTTCACTGGCGCCTTCGAGGGCGAGGACCTCGACGCCACCGCGCTGCTGATGCCGGAATTCGGCATCATCGAGGCCGGCGATCCGCGCTTCGCCGCCACCCTGAGCGCCATCGAGCGCGAGCTGGTGCGCGGCGACCTGGTCTACCGGTACCGGCATGCCGACGACTTCGGCGTGCCGGCGAACACCTTCACCATGTGCTCCTTCTGGTACGTCAACGCACTCGCCGCGGTCGGCCGCGTGACCGAGGCGCGCGAGATCTTCGAGAGCCTGCTGCGCCGGCGCAACGGTGCGGGCTTGCTCTCCGAGGACATCGATCCGGTCAGCGGCGAGCAATGGGGCAACTTCCCGCAAACCTACAGCATGGTGGGCATCATCACCTGTGCGACGCGCCTGAGCCGATCGTGGGAGGCGATGCTCTGACCGGGGTGCGCCGCACCCCTCAGTCGCGGGTCTGGCCGGTGCCGCGCACCAGGTACTTGTAGCTGGTCAGCTGCTCCACGCCGACGGGCCCGCGCGCGTGCAGCTTGTCGGTGCTGATGCCGATCTCGGCGCCCATGCCGAACTCGCCGCCGTCGGCGAACTGGGTGGAGGCGTTGTGCAGGACGATGGCGCTGTCCACGCGCGCGAGGAAGCGCTCCGCGGCCGCCGCATCCTCGGTCACGATGCAGTCGGTGTGCTGCGAGCCGTGCGCACCGATGTGTTGGATGGCCGCCTCCAACCCGTCCACCACCCGCACCGCGATGATGGCGTCCAGGTACTCGGCGTTCCAGTCGGCCTCCGTCGCCGGCACGACGCGCGCATCGACCCGCTGGCAGTCGGCGTCGCCGCGCACCTCGCAGCCGGCGTCGAGCAGCATCCGCACCAGGGGCGCGAGCTGCGCGGGTGCGCCGGCGCGGTCCACGAGGAGCGTCTCCGCGGCGCCGCAGATACCCGTGCGGCGCATCTTGGCGTTGAGCACGATCCGGCGGGCCATCGCCGGATCCGCGGCCCGATCGACGTAGACGTGGCAGATGCCCTCGAGGTGGCCGATCACGGGAACCCGGGCCTCGCGCTGCACCCGCTCGATCAGCGCCTTGCCGCCGCGCGGCACGATCACGTCGACGTACTCGGTCATGTCCGCGAGCAGGCAGCCGACCGCCGCCCGGTCGGCGGTCGGCACGAGCTGGATGGCGCTCGCCGGCAGACCCGCCGCCTCGAGCCCGCGCTCGAGGCAGGCGTGGATCGCCCGGTTCGACTCGAGGCTCTCGGAGCCGCCGCGCAGGATCACCGCGTTGCCCGACTTCAGGCACAGCCCGCCGGCGTCCGCGGTGACGTTCGGCCGGCTCTCGTAGATGATGCCGATCACGCCGATCGGCACGCGCACCCGCTGGATCCGCATGCCGTTCGGACGGCGCCAGTCGGCGAGCACGCCGCCGATGGGATCCTCGAGCGCGGCGATCTCCTCCAGCCCGCGCGCCATCGCCTCGATGCGCGCCTCGTCGAGCCGCAGGCGGTCGGCCATCGCCGCCGTGAGCCCCGGGGCGGCCGCCTGCCGATCGCGCTCGTTGGCCGCGAGGATCGCGGCCCGATCCGCGCGCAGCGCCGCCGCGGCCGCGTGCAGCGCCTGATCCTTCTGAGCGCGCGGGGCCTGGCCGAGCACCAGCGCCGCGCCGCGCGCCGCGCGGCCGATCTCCCTCATCATCTCGGCCACCGGCGGGGAATTCACAGCAGAACCAGGTCGTCGCGGTGCACGATCTCGTCCCGGCCGCGGAAGCCCAGCAGGCGCTCGATCTCGGCCGATTGCCGCCCCATGATGCGCGCCGTATCGGCGTCCGAGTAGGCGCAGATGCCGCGGGCGATCTCCGCGCCGTTCGGCCCCATGATGCTCACCGTGTCGCCGCGCTCGAAGCGGCCGAGCGCCCGGATCACCCCCGCCGGCAGCAGACTCTTGCCGTCGAGCAGCGCGCGCGCCGCCCCATCGTCCACCGTGAGGGCGCCCGCCGGGCGCAGCGTGCCCGCAATCCACTGCTTGCGCATCGCCACCGGCGTCGAGGACGGCACGAACCAGGTGCAGCGTGCGCCCTCCTCGATGCGCGTGAGCGGGTGCTCGAAGGCGCCCTTGGCGATGCACAGGTGGCAGCCCGCGCCGACCGCGATCTTCGCGGCCGCGATCTTGGTCTGCATGCCTCCCGAGCCGACCTCGCTGCTCGATCCGCCGGCCATGGCCTCGATCTCGGGGCTGATCTCGAGCACGCGCGTGATGAACTCGGCGTCCGGATCCTCGTTGGGATCCGCGGTGTACAGCCCGTCGATGTCCGACAGCAGCACCAGGCAGTCGGCACCGACCATCTGCGCGACCCGCGCGGCCAGCCGGTCGTTGTCGCCGTAGCGGATCTCGGCGGTCGCGACCGTGTCGTTCTCGTTGATCACCGGCACCGCGCCGAGCGCGAGCAGGGTGTTCAGGGTGCCGCGCGCGTTCAGGTAGCGGCGCCGCTGCTCGGTGTCGCCCAGGGTGAGCAGGATCTGCGCCACCGTGACCCCGTGCTCGTCGAGCAACTCCTTGTACGCGTGCGCCAGGCGGATCTGGCCGACCGCCGCGGCCGCCTGGCTCTCCTCGAGCTTGAGCCGGCCGGAGCCGAGCTTCAGGTGACGGCGGCCGAGGGCGATCGCGCCGGAGGAGACCATGATCACGTCCTGGCCGCGCCGGCGCATCCGCACCAGGTCCGCGGCGAGGCTCGCGAGCCAGTGGCGGTTCAGCCGTCCCTTGTCGGCGTCCACCAGCAGCGCCGAGCCCACTTTGACGACGACGCGCCTCGCCTCGCTCAAGCGGCGCGCCGCGGCCTTGCGATCTGCCATGGTCATGCCGCCATATTGCCATTTACTTGCACGAGCAGCCTCCCCTAATATTCGCCGACGCGCCACAGTCGGGCAGCGCCAGAGAAGGACGGGCAACCGTGGGTAGAGAGTACGAACCGATCGTCGGGCAGTGGTACGAGGACCTCGAGAACGAGGAGACCTTCCAAGTCCTCAAGGTCGACGAGGATCGGGAGATCGTCGAGATCCAGCATCTCGACGGCGACATCGAGGAATTGGACGTCGACGATTGGGCCGAGCTCGATCTGGAGACCACGGAGGAGCCCGAGGGCTGGTCCGGCTCGCAGTCCGAGGACGACGACGAGGAAGAAGACGACGACTGGGACGACGAGGACGAGGACGAAGACGACGAGGATGACGACCTCGACGACGACGAGGACGACGAGGACGGTCAGGAGTACTGAGCGGCACCCCGGCCGGACGCCGGGAGCGCCGCTCGGCGCCTCAGACGCGCGTCAGCCAGCCGTGCCGGTCCGGTGACGTGCCCTGCTGGATGGCGACCAGTTCGGCCCGCAGCGAACGCGTGACCGGGCCGACGTCGCCGCCGCCCACCCGGTGCTCGGCGCCGCGGTAGACCAGCGTCCCGACCCCCGCCAGCACCGCCGCCGTGCCCGAGAGCGCGGCCTCGCCGCTTCGCACCCAGTCGAGCATCTCGGTCACGTCGAACACCCGTTCGCTCACCGTGAAGCCGGCGGCGCGCGCGAGCACCAGCAGCGAATCGCGGGTCACTCCGTGCAGGAAGGTGCCGTCCAGGCTGCGGGTCAGCAGCGCGCCTTCGCGCAGCAGCAGGAAGTTCGCAGCCCCGGTCTCCTGCACCTCGCCGCCCGGACAGAACAGCACCTGATCCACCTGGAACTTGGCGCGCGCCGCGAGCGTCGGTCCGAGCGCCGCGGCGTAGTTCCCGCCGGTCTTGACCACGCCCATCTGCGCGGTGGAGCGCGTGTTCTGGTCGTCGACCAGGATGCGCAGCGGCTTCATGCCGCCCGCGAAGTAATCCCACACCGGACTCGCGAGCACCAGCAAGGTCGCCTCGGCCGACGGGGTCGCGGCGGCGCCGATGTTCGCGCTGGTGCCGATCAACAGCGGCCGCAGGTACAGCGCGCCCGGCGCCTCCGGAACCGCGTCGCGGCAGCGGTCGATGACCGAACGCACCATCCCCGCGAGCTGAGCCGCATCCGGTTCCGGCAGCACGAGCTGGCGCGCGCTTTGGCGCATGCGCTCGATGTGCTGCTGCATGCGGAACACGTGCACCGACCCGTCGGCGTGCCGGAAGGCCTTGAAGCCCTCGAAGCAGGTGCTCGCGTAATGCAGCACGTGCGCGGCGGGGCTGAGCTCGAGCGGCGCCACGGGCTTGAGTTCGGACCCGCCCCAGCGGCCATCCCGATAGGTGGCCACGGCCATGTGGGACACGAGGACGGTGCCGAACGCCGGCTTGTTCACGGATGCGGTCATGGAGCATTCACCTTCGGGGGCATGAAGATCGTGGCGGGATTCTCGAGCCGTTCTTTCAAGGCCTGGATCATGGCGGCGGCATCATAACCGTCCACGAATCGATGATCGAACGAGGAGGACAGATTCATGATCCGGCGCACGACCACCGCGCCGTCGCGCACCACCGGGCGCTCCACCGCCTTGTTCAAGCCGACGATGGCGACCTCCGGGGCGTTGATGATGGGGGTCGAGGCGATGCCGCCGAGCTTTCCCAGGCTCGTAATCGTGATCGTGGAACCGCCCAGCTCCTCGCGGGTCGCCTGATTGCCGCGGGCCCGCTCGGCCAGGCGGCGGATCTCGCCGGCGAGCTCCCACAGCGACCGGTCCTGGGCGTCGCGCAGCACGGGGACCTTGAGTCCGTCGGGCGTCTGGGTCGCGATGCCGACGTGCACGGCGCGGTGCCGCACCACCACGGTACGAGCCGCATCGTACCGGGCATTGCATTGCGGAAAGAACGGCAGCACCCGGGTGAGCGCCTGGATCACGAACGGCAGGTAGGTGAGCGGCGGTTCCTGCGGGGCGAGTTGGCCGTTCAGGTGCCGGCGCAACGCCTCGAGTTCGGTGACGTCGACCTCCTCGACGTAGGCGAAGTGCGGGATGCTGCGCTTCGCCTCGGCGAGCCGCTCGGCGATCACGCGGCGCAGCCCGATGACCTTGACCTCGGTGGTCTCCTCCGGCCGGGCGCTCGCCGGCGCCGGGGCAGGCGCCGCCGCCGGCATGTCCTCGCGGCCGAGCGCGGCGCCGTGCAGATCGGTGCGCAGGATCCGCCCGCCCGGCCCCGAGCCGC
>JAJXZV010000057.1 GCA_021779875.1 Pseudomonadota bacterium | reverse complement strand
TATCGCGCCACGGCGCCCACGGCGACGAGCAGCGCGATGGCGACGATGCCGACGCCGACGATGCCCCACAGCGTCGAGGTCGTCACCGTGATCCTGAAGTCGGCCGAGCTCGAATCGCCTTGGGCGTTGGCGCGCAGCGTCGCCATGTAATCGCCGGCAAGCGCCTTGTTCGAGGGGGTGACCAGCGCCTGGATCGTGCGCTTGTCATTGGGCGCGAGCTCAGCGATCTGCGCACGATGATGGAGAACGAGCTCGCCGCGCTCTCGTGGCACGACCGGAAGGTGCGCGAGCCGCTGAAGGCGCGGGTGCTGGAGGAATTGTCGTCGCTGCACATTGCGCCGGACATCGCGCGCAGCCTGGCGGCGCTCGCGCCGCGACGCACCAATCTCGAGGATCCCTCGAATCTGCCGCTCGCGCTGCTGATCAAGCACCTGCCGGTGGTCGAGCAGCTGCACACCGTCAATCCGGGCATCGTCGCGGTGGTCGGCCCGACCGGCGCCGGCAAGACCACCACGATCGCGAAGCTGGCGGCGCGCTGGAGCATGCGCCACGGCAGCCAGGATCTGGCCATGGTGAGCACCGACTGCTATCGGATCGGCGCCCGCGAGCAGCTGATGACCTACGCCCGTCTGCTGGGCGCGCCGATGCACGTGGCCAACGACGGCCCGCAGCTCGCCAAGGTGCTGCAGCACCTGCGGGCCAAGAAGCTGATCCTGATCGACACGGCGGGCATGGGGCCGCGCGACCGGCGCCTGTCCGAGCAGCTCGCGGCCTTGCAGCTCGGCGCCGCGCGCGCCCAGGTGCTGCTCGCGCTGGCGGCGCTCGCCGAGGCGCAGGCGCTCGACGAGATCGTGCGCACCTTCGCGCGGGTCGCGCCGGCGGCCTGCGTGCTCACCAAGGTGGACGAGGCCGCGAACCTCGGCGGCGCCCTGTCGGCGGTGGTGCGGCACCGGCTGAAGATCGCCTATCTGTGCGACGGGCAGCGCGTGCCGGAGGACCTGCACAGCGCGCACCGGCGCCGCATCTGGCTGGTGCGCAGCGCCATGCAGCTGCGCGCCAAGGCTCCGCCGCCGGGCAACGACGCCTACCTCGCGCGGCAATTCGGCCGGGTGCACGCCCATGGCTGATTTCATCCTCTCCCGGACCCAGGCGGCGACCCTCGAGGAATTGAACGCCTCGCGCCCCGTCAAGGTGATCGCGGTCACCGGCGGCAAGGGCGGAGTCGGCAAGACCACGGTCTCGGCCAATCTCGCGGTGTCCATCGCCGCGCAGGGGCGCGACGTGATGCTCGTGGACGCCGACCTGGGGCTCGCCAACGTCGACGTGCTGCTCGGTCTGCACACGCGCTTTCACCTCGGCCACGTCGTGCGGGGTGATTGCACCCTCGAGGACGCCATCGTCACCGGTCCGCACGGCGTGCAGGTGGTGCCGGCGGCTTCCGGCGTGCGCAGCATGGCCAATCTCTCGCCCGCCGAGCACGCGGGGATCATCCGCGCGTTCAGCGAGCTCTACCACAGCGTCGAGGTGCTCGTGGTCGACACCGCCGCGGGCTTGCACGACAGCGTCCTCACCTTCAGCCAGGCGGCGCACCACGTGCTCGTGGTGGTGTGCGACGAGCCCGCCTCGATCACCGACGCCTACGGACTCATCAAGGTGCTGAGCCGCGAGCGCGGCGTGCGGCGCTTCCAGATCCTCGCGAACCAGACGCGCCGCTCGGGCGAAGGGCCGGCACTTTACGAAAAGATCCTGCGGGTCTGTGACCGGTTTCTCGACGTGTCGCTCGAATTCGCCGGTTCGGTGCCGTACGACGACTATCTGCGTCGTGCAGTGCAGCGCCAGACCCCGGTGGTGGACGCCTACCCGGCGTCGGTTTCGTCACTGGCGCTCAAGAATCTGGCGGTCAAGGCCGATAAGTGGGCGGTGCCACAAGGGGCACGCGGTCACCTGGAGTTCTTCGTCGAACGGATGGTGGGGGCCCAGATGGGTCCTTCGACGGTATTGCAATGAGAGCAAGCACACAATATTCAGATACTCAGCGGCGTCAGCCCCGACCGGGCACGCCAGGTGGCCTGCCGGTGGATCAGCTGCCGCAGGCCGAGCTCGTGCTGCGGCACGCCGATCTGGTCAAGCGCATCGCCTACCATCTGGTGAGCCGCATGCCGCCCAACGTCGAGGTCGACGACCTGATCCAGGCCGGCATGATCGGCCTGCTGGACGCCGCCAAGCACTATTCGGCGACCAAGGGCGCGAATTTCGAGACCTACGCCGGCATCCGCATCCGCGGCGCGATGCTCGACGAGGTGCGCAAGTCCGATTGGACGCCGCGCTCGGTGCACCGAAGCATGCGCGAGATGGCCGACGTGGTGCGCAAGATCGAGAACGCCAAGGGCCATGACGCGACGCCCGCCGACATCGCCCAGGGTCTCGGGGTCTCGATGGAGGAATATCACAAGCTGGTGCAGGACGCGGCGAGCTGCCGGGTGTTCAGCTTCGACCAGATGGGCGGCGGCGACGACGAATCGAGCCCGGCGGACCACGCGCGCGACGACGGCCCGGGGCCGTTCGACCACATCGAGGACGAGGGCTTCCGGGACGCGCTCGCGGGTGCGATCGACCAGCTGCCCGAACGGGAGAAGCTCGTGCTGTCCCTGTACTACGACCAGGACATGAACCTGCGGGAGATCGGCGAGGTCCTGGAGGTCTCCGAGTCGAGGGTCTGCCAGATCCACGGGCAGGCGCTGGTGCGCCTGCGCGCGCGGCTGAGCGACTGGTTGACGCCGGACTGACGCGGATGGACATCCTCAGCATCATCGGCATCGTGCTCGCGCTGTTCGCGATCATCGGCGGCGCCATCCTCAAGGGCAGCAGCGCCGGCGCGCTGGTCGGCAGCGCCGCCTTCGTGATCGTGGTGGTCGGCACGTTCGCGGCGAGCCTGGTGCAGACGCCGATGGCGACCTTCCTGAGGGCGTGGCGGATCATATCCTGGGTGTTCAAGCCGCCCGCGGCCAACCCGGCGGCGACCATCGAAAAGATCGTCGAGTGGAGCAACATCGCGCGCAAGCAGGGCCTGCTCGGCCTGGAGTCGGCCGTGGAGCAGGAACAGGACGCCTTCCTCAAGAAGGGGCTGCAGTCGCTGGTCGACGGCGGCGAGCCCGATGCGATCCGTTCGAGCATGGAGATCGAGCTCGACACCATGGAGCACTTCGACACGCAGGCGGCCAAGGTGTTCGAGGCCATGGGCGTCTACTCGCCGACGCTCGGCATCATCGGCGCCGTCATGGGCCTGATGGCGGTGATGCAGAACCTCGCCGACCCCTCCAAGCTAGGGCACGGCATCGCGGCGGCGTTCGTCGCCACGATCTACGGCATCGCCTTCGCGAATCTCGTGTTCCTGCCCATGGGCAACAAGCTGAAGTCGGTGATCCACGGACAGACGCAGATCCGCACCATGGCCATCGAGGGCATCATCGCCATCGCCCAGGGCGAGAACCCGCGCAACATCGAGTCGAAGCTTCAGGGCTATTTCCACCACTAGGGAGCCCGACCGCATGGCCCGCAGGAAAAAGCACGAGGAGCACGTCAACGCCGAAGCGTGGGCGATCCCGTACGGCGATCTGGTGACGCTGCTGTTCGCGCTGTTCACCGTCATGTACGCCATGTCCTCGGTCAACGAGGGCAAGTTCCGCGTGCTGTCGGATTCGCTCATCGCCGCGTTCCACGGCGCGCCGAAGAGCGTGCAGCCGGTCAACATAGGCGACCGGCAGCCGGGCAAGGGCGGCGAGAAGCCGCTGGTCGGCATCGCGCCGACCGCATTGATCAAGCTGAACAGCCCGAGAACCGAGGCGCCGCGCGATCCCAGCGTCTCGGAGACCGACCGGTCGGGGGCGGCGCCCGGCGCGCTGATCAGGATGGAGCGCCAGGTGCAGGACGCGATGCAGGCGCTCATCGATGCGAAGCTGGTGACCGTCCGGCGCGAGAGCATGTGGCTCGAGATCGAGATCAACACCGACATCCTGTTCCCGAGCGGCGCCGGCGAGTTCACGCCCGCCGCCGCCCCGGTGCTCGACAAGCTCGCCGAGGTCCTCAAGCCGTTTCCGAACCCGATCCGCGTCGAGGGCCATACCGACGACCGGCCGATCCGCACCGCCGCCTTTCCCTCGAACTGGGAGCTGTCGGCGGCGCGCGCGGCGAGCGTGGTGCACGAGTTCACGAAGGCGGGCATCGATCCGATGCGCCTCGAGATCGTCGGCTTCGGGGAATTCCACCCGCGCCAGGCGAACGACACCCCGGAGGGGCGCAACGCCAATCGCCGCGTCGCCATCCTGGTGCTCGAGCAGGTCTCGCCGGGCGATCTGACCGCCGTCGTCGCCGACCGGGGGACGCCGCGCGAGGCGGCCGACGGCGTCGAACTCGCGGACGGCGCGAGCGCGGGCAACCGCCTGCTCCCCAGGGTGCCGCCGGAGAACATCGAGAAGGCGGTGCGAACCCCCGCGACGCCCGCGCACTGAGCCCGGTCCGCCATCGGCGCGTATACTGCCCGGCCCATGAGCCAGGGCGGGCGCGCGTGCGCATCCGAAACCATCGTCGAGGCCGCGAGCGCCGCGGACTATGCGGCCGCGCACACGCTGTTCGAGGAATACGCGGCGCAGCTCGGCGTGGACCTGTGCTTCCAGGGGTTCACGCGCGAGCTCGAACATCTGCCCGAGATGTACGGCCGCCCGTCGGGCAGCCTGCTGCTCGCCCGCGGCGGCCCGCAGTGGCTGGGCTGCGGGGCGCTGCGCCGGCTCGACGCCCGACGCTGCGAGATGAAACGCCTGTACGTCCGCGAGGCCGCGCGCGGTCTCGGGCTGGGCGGGCGGCTCGCGGCCGCGCTGATCGCCCGGGCGCGCGAGCTGGGGTACGCAAGCATGGTGCTCGACACGCTCGCCGGCATGCGCGCGGCTCGCGGCCTGTACCGATCGCTGGGCTTTCGCGAGATCGCGCCGTATTACCGGAATCCGCTGGCCGATGCCGTCTACCTGGAACTCGACCTTGACCCGTGAGGCACACCGAATCGTGATCCTTCCTGCACACCGTCTTCTCGGTGCGGCGCTGCTCGCCGCCTCGATGCCCCTGTTCCACGGAGCGTGGGCGGCCGATGCCGCGACCGGCGAGGTCGGGCTCGAGCAGATCATGGCCGATCCGGACTGGATCGGCGCCCCGGTCGAGGACGCCTATTGGGCGGCCGACGGGGCGGCCGTCTACTACTCGGCCAAGCGCGCGGGGACCCCGCTCGTCGATCTGCATCGGATCGAGCTCGGGTCGGGCCGCGACGCGGTGCTCGAGGCCGGGCAGGCCGAAGCCGACGGACCGTGGGTCCTCGACGAGGCCGGCAACCGCGCCGCGTTCGCCCGCCACGGGGACATCTTCGTGCGCGACCTCGCGAGCGGGCACCTGCGGCAGATCACCCGCACGGCGCAGGTCGAAAGCGATCCGCAATTCTCGCCGGACGGGAAGTCGCTGAGCTTTCGCGCCGGCACCGACTGGTACGTGTTCGATTTCGCATCCGGCGTGACCGCGCAGGCGGCGGTCCTCAAGACCGAGAAGGACCCGGATGCCGAGCCGCCCGCGGACGACCTGCGGGACCTGCAGCTGCGGACCTTCTCGACGCTGCAGAAGGCGCGCGAGGACGAGCGCGCGAAGCGGCGCGCCGCGCGCGACCTGCAACGCGTCGACGCGTCCCGTCCCGTCCTGCCGTTCTACCTGGGCGACGACGTGGTGGTGCGCGGCACGGCGCTGTCGCCGGATGCACGCTGGCTGTTGGTGGTCACCGAGCCGAAGCCGGCGGGCAAGGCGGTGCAGGGCAAGCTGACCCGTTACGTCACCGACTCGGGCTACGAGGAGTTCGAGCCGGAGCGAGCCCGCGTCGGACGCGATCCGCCGCCGCCGCAGTCCCTGCTGCTGCTGAATCTGGTCGATCACGGCGTGCATCCGCTGTCGACCGAGGCTCTGCCGGGCATCGGGGACGATCCGCTCGCGGCGGTCCGCGCGGAGAACGCGGCGCGGCGGCTGCACCCATCGGGCCCGCGCGGCGAGACGCCGGAGCCGGCGGCGCCCAAGCGGCGCGGGGTGCAGGTCGTGCGCGGCGAGCGTGCGATCGAGACCGGCGTTCGCTGGAGTCCGGACGCGGCGGCGGTCGCGGTCGAACTGCGCGCCCTGGACCACAAGGATCGATGGATCGCCACCGTGGATCTGGGGCGCTTCGCCCTCGTGCCTCAGCACCGGCTGAGCGATCCGGCCTGGGTCAACTGGGACTTCGACGAGTTCGGCTGGCTGCGCGGCGGCCGCACGCTCTGGTATCAGTCCGAGGAGTCGGGGTTCGCGCACCTGTACCTCAAGCCGGCGGACGGCGCCGCACGGGCGCTGACCGAAGGGCGGTTCGAAGTGTCGAAGCCGCAGCTGTCGCAGGATGGGCGCTGGTTCTACGTGCTCGCGAACCGGCGCGCTCCTTACGAATACGACGTGTACCGGGTGCCGGCCGGCGGCGGCGGTCTGGCGCAGGTCACGCGGCTCGGCGGGGTGGAGCGA
>JAJXZV010000092.1 GCA_021779875.1 Pseudomonadota bacterium | reverse complement strand
ATCTGCCAGCAGTCCGATGGCCTCCATCTTCTGCGCCTGGCGCAGTTCGTGTTCGAGCTGGCGCTGCGCGGTGATGTCCTCGGCGGTGCCGACCATGCGCAGCACCTCGCCGCCGGCGCCGCGGATCGGATAGGCGCGATCGCGGATCCAGCGGATCGAGCCGTCGCTGCGCACGATCCGGTAGGTCTCGTCGTAGTCCCCGCGCACCTGATCGACCTCGAGCGCGTGCCGCACGCGCGGCAGATCGTCCGGATGGATCACCTCCATCCAGGCCGCGGAGCGGGCCAGCACGGCCGCGACCGGCATGCCCCAGACCTGCTCGAACAAGGGGCTCAAGTACAGCACCCGGCGATCCTTCGGATCGGACACCCAGAACACCTCGTGGATGTTCTCCACCACCTCGCGAAAGCGCTCCTCGCTGGCGCGCAGGTCCGCCTCCACCTGCCGCCGCGTCCGCTCGCGCGCATCGACCGTCAGGCCGAAGGAGATGTCGGCGGCGAGCTCGTCGAGCAGGCGCACCTCGGCGGCATCGAAGAAATCGACCTCCTTCGCATACAGGTTCAACACGCCGACCACGCCCTCGTCCTGGAGCAGGGGAAAGGAGGCCATGGACCGGTAGCCCAGGACGAGCACGTCCTCGCGCCAGGGCCGGGCGCGCGGGTCCGAGGCGATGTCGTAGCAGATGCGGTGCCGCCCGTCGGCCAGGGCCTCGAGCGTGAACACGCAATGGTTCGCGGGCGCCGAATGGACGATGCCTTCCAGGAATTCGCGGGTCATCGGCGCATCGGCCGCGAACGCCTGGATGCGGAACGGCGAGGGGTCGACGCCGCCCTCCCGCAGCCCGATCCACGCGAGACCGAAGCCGCCGCTCTCGACCGCGATCCGGCAGCTCGCCTCGAGCATCTCCTGCCGGTCCTTGGCGCGCACCAGGCTCTGATTGATCGCGCTCAGCACCTCGTACACGCGGTTCAGGTGGTTGATGCGGATCTCCGAGCGCTTGCGCTCGGTGATGTCCATCACCGCCCCGATCATGCGGGTCGCCCGGCCGGCGGCGTCGCGCACGATGAATCCGCGATCGAGCACGTTCAAGTAGGCCCCGTCGCGGCGCCGGAATCGATACTCGTCGGTCCAGTGATCGCCGTCGCCGTCGAGCGCCTCGTGCAGGCGCGTGAGCACGCGCGGCAGATCGTCCGGATGCACGAGGCGGCGCCAGATCTGCGCCGCCCGCGCGATCGGGATCGCACCGGCGTCGAGCAGCGCCTGGTAGGCGGCGTTGCCCCAGATCGTGTCGGCGACCATGTCCCAGTCCCAGAGGGCGTCGTTGGTGGCCCGCGCCACCAGCTGCAGGCGTTCGTTGCTCTGGCGGATGAGCGCCTCGCTCTCGCGCATGCCGCTCTCCGCCCGGCGCGCATCCTCGAGAATGCCGAGCAGCGCGCCGTTGATGCGCGTCGCCTCCCGGCTCCGGCGGCGCAGCTCGAGCTGGGTCATGACGAGCCGGCCCAGGAACTCGAGCGTGCCGCGCTGATCGGCGGTCAGCTCGCGCGGCCGGCGGTCGAGCACGCACAGTGCGCCGAGCGCATGGCCCTCCGGGGAGATCAGCGGTGCCGCGGCGTAGAAGCGGATGCCGGGTCCGCCGGTGACCAGCGGATTGTCCGCGTAGCGGGCATCGGCGGCGGCATCGCGCACCTCGAACAGCTCCCGCTGCGCGATGGCGTCGGCGCAGAAGGACCGCCCGCGCGGCAGCTCGTCGGCGGCGATGCCGTACTTCGCCTTGAACCACACTCGCTGCCGGTCGACCACCGCGATGAGCGCGCTCGGGGCGGCGCACAGCCGCGCCGCCAGCGCCACCAGGTCGTCGTAATCGCGCTCGGGCTCCGTGTCCAGGACGCCGTAGCCGCGCAATGCGGCGAGCCGCTCGAGTTCCGCCGCCGCCCCGGGGTCCTCGTTCATGGCGGCGATTCGCCCGTCTCGGGCGGCGCGTACCGGGGCGGTTTGCCGGCCCCGCGCAGCAGCTCGTTCACCTCGCGCTTCAAGGCCTGCACCCGGTCCTCGCGGTCGAGCGTGACCGCCTGCCAGCGCTGCAGTTCGCGCAGCTGGCTCTGGATCTGCTCCTCGGCGCGGCTGCGCTCGGCGCGCAGCCGCTTCTCGGCGAGCGCGCGCTCCACGGCGTTGCCCAAGCGGGCGATGCGATCCTTCAGGAGGTAATCGGTGGCGCCGACGCGCATGGCCTCCACCGCGATCTCCTCGCCCACGGTGCCGGAGATCAGGATCAGCGGGATGTCGAACCCCGAGCCGCGCAGCAGCTCGAGGGCCTCCAGGCCGCTGAACTGCGGCATCGAGTAGTCCGAGAGCACGATGTCGGGGACACGCTGCAATTGCGCCAGGAAGTCCGCCTTGGTCTGCACCCGGGTCCAGGCGAGTTCGTAACCGCTCTGGCGGATCTGCCGGGCGATGAGTTCGGCGTCCGCGGGGTCGTCTTCGACGATCAAGGCCTGGATCGATTCCACGGCGGTGCGCCTCACCCCGGCCGCTGGTTGAGCAGCAGCCAGTACAGGCCGAGATCGCCGACCGCGGCGGCGAAGCGGTCGAAGTCGACCGGTTTGACGATGTAGCTGTTCACGCCGAGGTGGTAGCTCTCGACGATGTCGCGCTGCTCGAGCGAGGAGGTGAGCACCACCACCGGGATCTGCCGGGTTCGAGGGTCGCTCTTGACCCGGCGCAGCACCTCGAACCCGTCCACCAGCGGCAGTTTCAGGTCGAGCAGCACCACCCGCGGCGGGCGGTCGATGGCGCGGCCCGCGTACGCGCCGGTGCAGAACAGGAAATCGAGCGCCTCGGCTCCGTCGCGCGCCACCTGGATGTGGTTGGCGACCCGCGCCTTGGTCAGCGCCCGCAGCGTCATGTCGAGGTCGTCCGCGCTGTCCTCGACGATCAGGATCTCGGCCGAATCGGTCATCCGCCCCTTCCATGGACCGTGAAACAAAACCGCGCGCCCCGATCCACCGCGGCCTCGGCCCAGATCTGGCCGCCGTGGCGATGGACGATCCGCTGCACGATCGCGAGTCCCACGCCCGTTCCCTCGAACTGGTCGTCGCGATGCAGGCGCTGGAACACGCCGAACAGTTTGTGAGCATACTTCATATCGAATCCCGTGCCATTGTCTTTAATCTGGTATATCAGCCGGTCGCCGTCCGCCTGCGCGCTGACCTCGATCAGGGCGGGCGTGCGGCCGCGGGTGTACTTGACCGCGTTCGACAACAGGTTCACCCACACCTGTTTGAGCAGACCGGGGTCGCCCTGGGCCGGGGGCAGGGGGTCCAAGCGGATCTCGACCTCCCGGCCCGCCCATTGCCCCTCGAGTTCGTCGAGGGACTCGCGCGCGAGTTCGGACATATCGACCGGCTGGGGGCGCAGGGTGGTGCGATTCAGGCGGGCGAGGATGAGCAGATCGTCGATCAAGGCGCCCATCCGCTGGCCGCCCCGGCGGATGCGCTCCAGGTGGGCGCGGGCCGCCTCGGGCAGCGATACGCCGTAGTCCTCGAGCACGATGCCGGCGAAACCGTTGATCGCACGCAGCGGCGCGCGCAGGTCGTGCGAGACGGAGTAGCTGAAGGACTCCAGCTCCTTGTTGGCCGCCTCGAGCTGCGCCGTGCGCTCGCCGACGCGCTGCTCGAGATCCGCGTTCATGCGGCGCACCGCGTCGAGCGCCGCGGCGTGCTCGGCGGCGCGGATCATGTTGTCGAGCGCGAAGGAGGTGTCGGTCGCGGCCTCCTGCAGCAGGGCGATCTCGCGGTCCTGGAAGAAGCCGGTCTCGCCGGCATACACGCTGAGCGTCCCGGCGACGGCGCCGCCCAAGCGGATGGGCAGGGCCGCCGAGGCCTCGAAGCCGCGGCGGACCAGCTGCGGGCGCCAGGGGGCGATGTCGGGATTCCGGGAAAGATCGTTGCAGATCTGCGGCAGGCCTTCGCGAAAGGCCCGCCCCGTGGGCCCGCGCCCCTCGGGGCGGTCGTCGCCGTACACGGCGATGCCGGTGAGATAGCGGTCCTCGTCGCCGCAGGCGGCCACCGGCAGCAGCCGCCCGGTGGCCGGGTCGTGCCAGCCGATCCAGGCCATGCGAAACCCCGCCTGCTCGACGAAGATCCGGCAGATCGCCGCGAACAGCTCATCGCGGCTCGGCAGGCGCACGATGGTTTGATTGATCTGGGTGAGCGCCGCATACAGGCGGTTCAGGCGCTGCAGTTCCGCCTCGTGGCCATGGGAGGGCTGTGGGTCGGTCACGGCCCGGCCGCCCGCCCGTGCGGCCGCCATGATGCGCTCGCCACGTTCGGCATATCCGCCATTATTAGAGGATTCCGATACCGGCGTCCACGCCGGCGGGAACCCGGGCCGATCGCAGCGCGGCAGCCGATCTGCGACGCAGTTCTCTCAAGTCCCCTCCAAGGCCGTCGATACAGCGACTGATCGGTGAGCCAAATCTGTGCAGAGGAAATCGCCATGGTGAGATCAGCCAAGAAATCGTCGGCTCGCGCTAAGGGTTCGGGCGGCGGGTCGCCGCGCAAGAGCCCGGGCCAGGACGCCGGCGCGCTGCTCGGCACCATCAACCGCGCCCTCGCCATGATCGAGTTCTCCCTGGACGGCACCATCCTGGACGCGAACGAGAACTTCCTGAAGGCCGTGGGCTATGAACTCGCGGAGCTGCGCGGCAAGTCGCACGCCCTGCTGATCGATCCGGCGCGCCGCGACAGCGCCGACTACCGGGCCTTCTGGGAGCGCATGGCGCGCGGCGAGACCGACTGCGCGCACCACAAGTATCTGCACAAGACGGGCCGGGACGTGTGGATGCGCGCGACCTACGCGCCGGTGCTCGACGCCAAGGGCAAACCCGTGAAGGTGCTCAACTGCGCCATCGACATCACCGAGGGGAAGCTGCGCACCATCGATGCCGAGGGCCAGCTCGCCGCGGTGAACCGCGCGCGCCTCGCCATCCACTTCGACATGAGCGGCCACGTGCTGCGGGCGAACGAGAACTTCCTGAAGCTCATGGGCTACACGCTCGAGGAGCTGCGCGGCAAGCACCATGGGATGTTCATCGATCCGGCCTTCCGCGAGACCGCGCGGTATCGGGAGTTCTGGGAGAAGCTGCGCGCGGGCGAATACCAGGCCGGCGTGTTCAAATGGGCGGGCAAGGACGGCCGCGCGTTCTGGCTGCAGACCAACTACAACCCGATCCTGGATCCGAGCGGCAAGGCCTTCAAGGTCACGATCTTCGCCACCGACGTCACCCAGCAGCGGCTCGAGGCCGAGATGAACGCCGCCTTCAAGGGCGCGCTCGAGAACCTCACCTCGAACGTCATGGTGGCCGACAACGACCGGAACATCATCTACACGAACAAGGCGCTGCGGGACATGATGACCGTCGCGCAGGCGGACCTGCGCAAGGATCTGCCGACCTTCGACGTGGCGCGCCTGATCGGCACCAACATCGACGAGTTCCACAAGAACCCGGCGCATCAGCGCGGCCTGATCTCGGGCCTGACCAAGGCGCACGTCGCGCAGATCGTGATCGGCGGGCGCACCATGCGCTTCATCGCGAACCCGATGCTCGACGCGCAGGGCAAGCGGCTCGGCACGGTGGTCGAGTGGCACGACCGCACCGCCGAGCTCGCCGTCGAGCGCGAGGTGCAGTCCATGGTCACGGCGGTGGCCGACGGCAACTTCGAGGAGCGCATCCCGCTCGAGGGCAAGAGCGGGTTCCTGGAGATGCTCGCCAAGGGCATCAACAAGATGACCGACAACATGACCCAGATCGTCGGCTGGGTGCAGGCGGCCGCGACCGAGGTGTCGCGCGGCGTCGGGGAGATCTCGCAGGGCAACGCGGACTTGAGCCAGCGCACCGAGGAGCAGGCCTCGAGCCTCGAGGAGACCGCCTCGTCGATGGAGCAGATGACCTCCACGGTCAAGCAGAACGCGGACAATTCCTCGAAGGCGAGCCAGCTCGCGAGCGCGGCCCGGGATCAGGCCGACCAGGGCGGCGTGGTGGTCAACCAGGCGATCCGGGCGATGACCGAGATCAACGATTCCTCGCGCAAGATCGTCGACATCATCAGCGTGATCGACGAGATCGCCTTCCAAACGAATCTGCTCGCGCTGAACGCCGCGGTCGAGGCCGCGCGCGCCGGCGAACAGGGGCGCGGCTTCGCGGTGGTGGCGAGCGAGGTGCGCAACCTCGCCGGCCGCAGCGCCACCGCGGCCAAGGAGATCAAGCGCCTGATCCAGGACAGCGTGAAGAAGGTCGACGAGGGCTCGCAGCTGGTCACCCAGTCCGGCGAGACGCTCGAGCAGATCGTCGCCGCGGTCAAGAAGGTGAGCGACATCATCGGCGAGATCGCCGCGGCGAGCCACGAGCAGTCCTCCGGGATCGAGCAGGTCAACAAGGCGGTCATGCAGCTCGACGAGATGACGCAGCAGAACGCGGGGCTGGTCGAGGAGGCCTCCGCGGCGAGCCAGTCGGTGGCGGGCCAGGCGAGCTCGCTCAGCGGCATGATGGCGCGCTACAAGATCTCCCGGGAA
>JAJXZV010000347.1 GCA_021779875.1 Pseudomonadota bacterium | reverse complement strand
TTGCGGGTCCGGCGCGCCTCGACGCCCTGCCGGATCCACGCCTCCTCCTGCGCGAGCCGCTTGTCGAACAGCGCGCGGTGGCGCGCCTCGACCTCGAGCGCGGCGCGCTTCTCGAGGACGTAGTCGTCGTACCCGCCGGACCACTCGCGCAGCGCGCCGCGGTCCAGCTCGACGATGCGGGTCGCGAGCCGGCGCACGAACGCGCGGTCGTGGCTGATGAACAGCAGCGCACCCCCGAACTCGAGCATGGTCTGCTCGAGCCATTCGATAGCGCCGACGTCCAGGTGGTTGGTGGGCTCGTCGAGCAGCAGCAGGCCCGGCTCGGCGACCAGCGCGCGCGCCAGCAAGGCGCGCCGGCGCCAGCCCCCGGACAGCGCCCCGAGGCGCGCGTCGGGATCGAGGCCGAGCCGCTCGATCATGCGTTCGGCGGCGAGCTGCGAGCGCCACGCACCGTCGACGGCGTCCGCTTCGCGCCGCTGCGCGCCGCCGAGCACGGACTCCCGGACCGTCTCGTCGCGGCCGGGCGCCGGGTCCTGCGCCAGGTCCGCGACCCGGGTGCCCGGGCGCACCCAGACCTCGCCGCCGTCGGCCGCGAGCTCGCGCGTGATCAACTTCAGCAGCGAGGACTTGCCCTCGCCGTTGCGGCCGAGCAGGCAGACGCGCTCGCCCGCGTGCACGCGCAGGTCGACCCCGTCCAGCAGCGGCTTGCGCCCGAAGCTCAATGAAACCTTGTCGAGACGCAGCATGTCCATGGGGTCGGGCATTGTAGCGGCTTTGCGCCGCGGCGCCCGCCGCGCGGGCTGCTAAGATTCGCCCGACATGCCCAATCGCACGAACATCCTGGGCGAGACGCTCGACGGACTGGGCCGCTGGTACCTCACCGTGCCGCCCGTCCTGATGGTGGTGCTCCTGGTGACCTTCCTGTTCGTCACCGGCGGCGGCCAGGCGCGCCTGCAGCGCGCCACCTCCCGCCTGCAGGTCGCGGCTTCGCGCGAGCACGCCATCGACGACCTGGACGATGCGCTGCTGCGCGCCCAGGGAAGCCTGCGCGGCTACCAGCTCACCGACGAATCGCGTTATCTCGAGGGTTACCGCCTGGCGGTCGCGGACGTCGGCCCGCGCTTCGCCGCGCTGCGCCAGGCGTACGGCGGGGCAGCGCCGCAGCCGGCCGACGTCGACGCGCTGCGCGGGCTGATCGATCGGCGGCTCGGTGAATTCTCCGCCGAGCTCGCGCTGCACGACGGCGCGGCGCCGGAGCGCTCGCTCGCGATCGTCAAGAGCGAATCGGGGGTGCGCACCGCGCGCGGCCTGGCCGCCGCCATCGAGCGGCTGCGCCAGCGTGAGTCGCTCGAGCAGGTCGAGGCGGCCAGGCACTGGGAGTCCTCGCTGCGGCTCAGCCGATGGTTCACCGCGGCCGGCGCGCTGCTCAGCGTGCTGCTGATGGGGGTGACCACGCGCCTGGTCTACAAGGACCTGCGCCGGCGGGCCCTGCAGACCGCGCAGCTTCGGGATCAGAAGTCGCAGCTCGAGCGCGAGGTCGGGGCTCGCACCCGCGAGCTGGTGGAGCTGTCCACCCACCTGCAGAGCGTCGCCGAGCGCGAGAAGGAGAGTCTGGCGCGCGAACTGCACGACGAGCTCGGCGGTCTGCTGGTCGGTGCGCGCATGGACGTCTCCTGGGTCGAGCGGCACATCGGCGACGGGCAGGCGGACATGCGGCAGCGTCTGGAGCGCGTGCAGCAGACGCTCTCGGCGGGCGTCGATCTCAAGCGGCGCATCATCGAGGAGCTGCGCCCCACCCTGCTCGACAACGTGGGGCTGTTCGCCGCGCTGCGCTGGCAGCTGAAGGAGACCTGCGGCCGCGCCGGCATCCAATGCGCGGAATATTTCCCGGACGAGGAGCCGCAATTCGCCTCGCCGGCCGCGATCGCGCTGTTCCGGATCGCCCAGGAATCCTTCATGAACATCATCAAGCACGCCCGTGCGACCCGGGTCGAGGTCGCTCTCGATCTGGACGAGGGCGCCGTGGTGCTGCGCATCGCCGACGACGGCGTGGGCATCTCGCACGATCGGTTTCAGGCCACCGGGGCGCATGGTCTCGCCGCCATGCGACATCGGGTGCGGGCGCTCGAAGGACGTTTCGAGGTGGGCGCCGGACCATCGGGCGGCACGGTGATCGTGGCGCGCATCCCGGTGACCCAGGCGCTGCGCGCCGAGCCGCTGGTGTAGAGGGGCCGAGACCATGACCGAGAACGTGCTGCTCGCGATCGACCAGGGCACCAGCTCCAGCCGGGCCATCGCCTTTCGGACGGACGGACGGCAGGTGGCGGTGGATCAGCAGCCGCTGCGGCCTCTCTATCCCGCCCCGGGATGGGTCGAGCAGGATGCCGAGGAAATCTGGGCCACGGCGCTGACGGCGGCGCGCCGCACCCTCGAGCAGGTCGACCGGCTCGGCGCCACGGCCCTGGCGCTCGGCATCACCAATCAGCGTGAAACCACGATCCTCTGGGACCGGCGCACGGGCGCGCCGCTGCACCACGCCATCGTCTGGCAGGATCGGCGCACCGCCGAGCAATGCCGCGAGCTCGAGGCGGCGCACGGCGCCCTGGATCTGCAGCGGCGCACCGGCCTGCGATTCGATCCGTATTTCTCGGCGACCAAGATCGCCTGGATCCTCGATCGGGTGCCCGGCGCGCGCGCCGCGGCCGCGGCCGGACGGGTCGCCTTCGGCACCATCGACAGCTTCCTGCTGTGGCGGCTGACCGGCGGCCGGGTGCACGCCACGGACGCCACCAACGCGAGCCGCACCGCGCTGTACGACATCGTGGCGGGCCGCTGGGACCCGGAGCTGTGCGAGCTGTTCGGCGTGCCCCTCGCGTGCCTGCCCGACGTGCGCGACAGCGCAGCCGATTTCGGCACGACCGATCCGGCCGTGCTCGGCCGCGCGCTCCCGATCCGCGGCATCGCCGGCGACCAGCAGGCCGCGCTCGTCGGCCAGGCCTGCTTCGGCGAGGGCGACGTGAAGAGCACCTACGGCACCGGCGCCTTTCTGGTGCTCAACACCGGCGGGCGGTTGATCCACTCCACGAACCGGCTGCTGGGCACCATCGCGTATCGGCTGAGCGGCACGGTGACCTACGCCCTCGAGGGTTCGATCTTGAGCGCCGGTGCCGCGATCCAGTGGCTGTGCGACGGGCTCGGCCTGGTGGGCTCCGCGGCCGAGGTGGAGAGTCTGGCGCGCGAAGCGGCCGATGCCGGCGGCGTCTACCTGGTGCCGGCGTTCACCGGGCTCGGGGCCCCCTACTGGGACGCGCAGGCGCGCGGTGCGTTGCTCGGCCTCACCCGGGCCACGAGCCGCGCCCACATCGCCCGAGCCGCGCTCGATGCCGTCGCCTACCAGACCCACGACCTGCTCGAGGCCATGGCCGCGGACGGGCGGACGCCGCAGGCGCTCAACGTGGACGGCGGCATGGCGCAAAACGATCTGTTCCTGCAACGGCTGGCGGACCTGCTCGGCCTGCCGATCGCGCGTCCGCGCACCACCGAATCGACGGCCTTCGGCGCCGCCTGCCTCGCCGGACTCGGCGTCGGCGCCTACCGTTCGCTCGCGGAGCTCGCCGGCATGGCCCGCATCGGCGCACGCTTCGCGCCCTCCCTGGAGGCCGGGGCGCGTGCCGCCCAGCTGGCGGGCTGGCGTCAGGCGCTCGCGCGCGTGCGCACGTCCTGAGCGGCGAACCAGCCCTCGACCCGGGCCCGCTGCGCGGCGTCCAGGCGAAGTCCGAGCTTCGACCGGCGCCACAGGGCGGACTCCGCGGTGTGCGTCCACTCCTGCGCGTGCAGATAGCGAAGCTCCGCCTCGAACAGGTCGGCGCCGAAGCGCTCGCCGAGTTCGCGCCCGTCGCCCAGCACCCGCTCGATGCGCGTGCCGTAGGCCCGGCACAGCCTGCGCACCAGGTGCGCCGGCAGATTGCCGTAGCGGCGCCCCTGGTCGGCGACGAATGCCTCGGCCCCGCCGCGCGGCAGATCGCCGCCGGGCAGCACCGCCCGGCGCGTCCACGGCGTGCTGCGCACCCCGAGCGCCGGCAGCAAGGCCGAGAGCGCGTGCTCGGCGAGCTTGCGGTACGTGGTGAGCTTGCCGCCGAACACGGACAGCAGCGGAGCCCCGCCGCCGGGTGCGTCGAGATCGAAGGCGTAGTCCCGGGTGACGGTCGAGGCGTCCCGCCGTCCGTCGTCGTACAGCGGCCGCACCCCCGCGTAGCTCCACACGAGCGCCGAGGGCGAAACGGCGCGCCGCGAGTATTCGCCCGCGACCGCGCACAGATAGTCGATCTCGGTCCGGTCGGCGGCCACCCGGCGCGGGTCGCCGGTGAACGGCACGTCCGTGGTGCCGATCAGCGTGAAATCATCCTCGTAGGGGATCATGAACACCACGCGCCCGTCGGCGTTCTGCAGGGTGTAGCACTGTGCCCCCTCGTACAGCCGCGGCAGCACCACGTGGCTGCCCTTGACCAGGCGCAGGTGCCGCGGCCGGTGCTCGCCGAGCGAGTGCAGCACCTGCTCCACCCACGGGCCGGCCGCGTTCACCACCGCGCGGGCGCACAGGCTCCGCACGCGGCCGTCCGCCGATTCGAGCCGCAGGCGCCACAGGCCCCGCTCGCGCTCGCCCGCGGTCACCGCCCAGCCCACCTCGATCCGGGCGCCGCGCTCGCGCGCGTCCATCGCGTTGACCGCCACCAGGCGCGCATCGTCGGCCCAGCAATCGGAATACTCGAAGGCGCGCGAACAGGCCGGCGCGAGCGGCTCGAGCGCCGCGTCGCGGCCGCGGCGCAGCGTCCGGGTCGGCGGCAGGGTGCCGCGTCCGCCGATGTGGTCGTAGAAGAAGAGGCCCAGCCGGATCATCCATGCCGGCCGCAATCCGGCATGCAGCGGCAACACGAAGCGCAGCGGTCGGATCAGGTGCGGCGCCGCCGCGAGCAGCACCTCACGTTCGGCCAGGCTCTCCCGCACCAGCCGGAACTGATACTGCTCGAGATAGCGCAGGCCGCCGTGGATCAGCTTCGAGGAGGCCGACGAGGTCGCGCAGGCCAGGTCGTCGCGCTCGGCGAGCAGCACGTCGAGCCCGCGCCCCGCCGCATCACGCGCGATTCCGACGCCGTTGATGCCGCCGCCGATCACGCACAGGTCGACGACCGCCTCGTCCGATGGGCTCACTGTGGAGCGGCCGGCACGGACACCGCCGTGTAGTAACGGGGCGCGGTGCGCAAGGTCACGCGCGCCGGCCGGCAGGCGAGGTCGGCGAGGCTGAACCGGGTCGTCTTGACGTAGTCGTGCTTCTCGGCGTCCTGCCAGTGGTCGTCGAGCACCTCCACGGAGATGGTCGAGGCCCGGCCGTCGCGAACCCGGCACCGGCCCCACTTCAACGTGAACCCGTGGTTCGGATGGGTGCCACGGTAGTGCATGGTCACCACGAGTTCGTCGGTGGCCGGATCGTAGGCGACCTTGCCGAAGGCATCGGCATGGGCCGCGACGGCGAATCCGCAGGACGCCACGATGGCGAGACCGGCGGTGCGCGCCGCGCGCGCGGCTTTTCGAAATTCTTGCATGGCTCTAGCGCTCCGTGTTCACGACCACGCGCCCGCGCACCGCGCCCTCGAGCACGCGCGCGGCGAGCGGTATCGCGTCCGCGAGCCCGATCTCCTCGGTCATGAGCTCGAGCGCCGCCGGGTCGAGCTCCGCCGCCAGCCGCGCCCAGGCGAGCAGGCGGTCGGCGCGCGGCCGGTAGACGCTGTCGATGCCGGCGAGGGTCACGCCGCGCAGGATGAACGGCGCCACGGTGCCGGGCAGGTCCATCCCGGAGGCGAGTCCGCAGGCCGCGACCACGCCGCCGTACCTCGTGGCCGCGCAGACGTTCACGAGCGTGTGGCCTCCGGCCACGTCGATCGCGCCGGCCCAGCGCTCCTTCGCGAGCGGTTTGCCCGGCCGCGCGTACTGCGCCCGATCCAGCACTTCCGTGGCGCCCAGGCGGGTGAGGTATTCGGCTTCGGCGAGGCGGCCCGTCATGGCCGCCACCCGGTAGCCCAGCCGGGCGAGCACCGCGACCGCGATCCCGCCGACGCCGCCGGCCGCGCCCGTGACCAGGATCTCGCCGCTCGCGGGCGTGACCGCGTGGCGTTCCAGCGCGAGCACGCACAGCATGGCCGTGTAGCCCGCCGTGCCGATGGCCATGGCCTGGCGCGCCGTGAAGGCCTCGGGCACCGGGATCAACCAGTCGCCCTTCACACGGGCACGCTGGGCGAGTCCGCCCCAGTGCATCTCGCCCGCGCCCCAGCCGTTCAACAACACGCGGTCCCCCGGCCGATGATCAGGGCTGCTCGAGTGCTCGACGACGCCCGCAAGATCGATTCCCGGCACCATGGGGAAGTGGCGCACGACCGGCGCCCGGCCCGTGATGGCGAGCGCATCCTTGTAATTGACGGTCGAGTACTGCACCCGCACGGTGACCTCCCCGGGCGGCAGCTGCGCATCGTCCAACTGGCGCACGGTGGCGCTGTCGCCGCGCTCGGTCTGCTCGATCAGGATGGCCTTGAACATGGGGGTCTCGATCCGTGTGAAGGGAAATGATAGCGTGTCGCCGA
>JAJXZV010000379.1 GCA_021779875.1 Pseudomonadota bacterium | reverse complement strand
GACGTGGGCAAGGAGAACCTGGAGGCGCTCGCCGCGGGCATCGTGAACCTCGAGCGGCACATCGACAACATCCAGCGGGAGTTCGGCATCCCGTGCGTGGTGTCGATCAACCACCGGCGCGAGGACACGGACGCCGAGGTCAAGCTGCTCATCGACGCCGTGTCCCGCCAGGGGGTCAAGGTGCTGCTCGCGCGGCACTTCGCCGAGGGCGGCCAGGGCGCGGCCGAGGTCGCGCGCGAGGTCGTGGCGCTGTGCGAACAGCCGAATCACTTCAAGTTCGCCTACCCCGACGAAGCGGGGCTGTGGGAGAAGATGCAGGCCATCGCGCGCAAGATCTACCGGGCGGACGACATCACGGCGCCGAAGAGCGTGCGCGAGCAGATCCAGCGGCTGCAGGAGGCGGGTTACGGCGGTTATCCGGTGTGCGTGGCCAAGACCCAGTACTCGTTCTCGACCGATCCGAACCTGCGCGGCGCCCCCACCGGGCACGTGGTGAACGTCCGCGAGGTGCGGCTCGCGGCGGGCGCGCAATTCATCGTGATGATCTGCGGTGACGTCATGACCATGCCGGGGCTGCCCCGGGTGCCGGCCTCCGTGGCCATCGACATCGACGAGTCGGGCCGGACGGTCGGCCTGTTCTGACCGGCCGATTCAGCCGGTGGGGTGCGGGGCGCCGGACCGCCGGCGCGCCGGCGCCTCGCGGTTGACCAGCCATACGGCGGCCCCGATCAAGGTCCCGCCGAGCGCCTGCACCCCGGTGACCGGCGTGTCGAGGACCAGATAGGACAGCACCACCGTGAACACCGGCGCGAGGAACAGGTAGCCGCTGCTGCGGGTGGCGCCCCCGCGCCGCAGCGCCAGGAACCACAGCCCGAACGAGCCGGTGGACGCGGGTATCGCGAGCCACAGGAACCAGAGCCACTGTCGCGCATCGAACGGCGTCGCCGGATGTTCGCCCAGGGCGTAGGCGATCCCGAGCAGCGCCAAGGACCCGATGGCCATCTGCCAGAAGGTCAGCGTCCACGTGGACATCGGCAGGCTCGCCCGCTTGTTGACGATGGTGGCCGCCGCCCAGCAGAGGGCGGAGGCGAGGCCGAGCAGTTCGCCGCGCAGATGCCCGCTGTCCGCGCCGGCGTCGGCGCCCGGACCGACGGCGAGCGCGACCCCGGCGATGCCGAGCGCCAACCCCGTGATGCGCGCCGGGAACAGGGCTTCGCCCAGGAACGCCCGCGCCATGAGCGCCACCCAGATCGGGTTGGTGAACAGCAGGATGGCGGCGCTCGCCGCCGAGATCTCGCGCATCGAGAGGAACAGCAGCCCCATGACGGCGCCGGTCTGCAGCAGTCCGATGAGCACGACGGTGCCGATCTGCCGGCCCGACAGGGCGGCCGCCGTGCGCCTCGGGCCGCGCGCGGCGTCGAGCCACGCGAGCGGCAGGGTGGCGGCCGCGGCGGCCAGGAACCGCCAGCCGACCAGCCACAGCGCCGGGACGCCGCCCGCGAGCAGCCGCTTGCCGGCGATGAAGCTCGAGCCCATCAGAAAGGTGGCCGCCACCAGCGCGGCGTAGTAGCCGGTGTCCCGGGCGGGCCTCACTTCTTGGGTTTGCGGAACTTCAGCACGAAATTGTCGGCCTCGCCGATCGCGAGATACTTCTCACGGTCCTTCTCGCCCTGCGACAGCGTGGGCGGCAGGGTCCAGACGCCGTCCACCCATTCCTTCGTGTCCTTCGGGTTGGCGTTGATCTCGCTCGAGCCCGCGAGCACGAAGCCGGCCTTCTTGGCGAGCGCGATGGCGTAGTCCTCGCGCACGTAACCGTCCTCGGCCTTCGGGTCCTGCGGCTTGTCGGTACGGCCGCGATGCTCCTCGATGCCGAGGATGCCGCCCGGCTTGAGCGCCGTGTAGCAGGCGGCCAGCGCCTGTTCGGCGTACCCGTCGTACATCCAGTTGTGCAGGTTGCGGAAGGTCACCACGAGATCGGCGGAACCCGCCGGCGCGATGTCGAAGGACTTCGGGCCCAGGGAGGTTTCGTGAATCGTTCCGAGCCGATCCTTCTGCTGGGCCATGCGCGCCCGCCAGCGCTCGACGCCCTTGTCCTCCTCGGCGTTGCCGCGCTCCGGCAGCGCCACGTAGAAATGGCCGCGCTTGGCGAGATAGGGTCCGAGAATCTCGGTCCAGTAGCCGCCGCCCGGCCACAACTCCACCACGGTCATCCCGGGACGGACGCCGAAGAAGCTCAGCTCCTCCACCGGGTGGCGCGCGCCGTCGCGCTTCACGAAATTCGCGGTGCGCGCCGGGTCCGCGACCGCGGCGCGCAGCGCCGGATCGACGGTGTCCGGCCCGGCGGACGCCGGCGCGGCGCCGAGAGAGAACAGCGCCGTCAGCGCCAGGCACGGCGCCAGGGCTCGGGAGACCTTGTCGAATGCTTCGTTCATGGAAACTCCTCCGAAGTGGTGTCGGGTCAGCGATCGGAATTCGCGAGTCCGAAGGACTCTAGGATGAAGGACTGCATGTCGACCACCTCCTCGATGCGCTTGGCGGTCGGCATGCCCTGGCCGTGGCCGGCGCGCGTTTCGACCCGCAGCAGGAGCGGCCGCCCCTCGGGGTCGGCGTGCTGCATGGCCGCCGCGAACTTGAAGCTGTGCGCCGGGAACACCCGGTCGTCGTGGTCGCCGGTCATGATCAGGGTCGGCGGATAGGCGACCCCGGAGCGCACGTTGTGCACGGGGGAGTAGGCGAGCAGGGCGTGAAACTGCGCCGGGTCGTCGACCGATCCGTAATCGGACTCCCAGGCCTTGCCCACCGTGAATTCGCGGAATCTCAGCATGTCCATCACCCCGACCTGGGCCACGGCGGCGCCGAACAGCTCGGGGCGCTGTTCCTCGACGGCGCCGATCAGCAGGCCGCCGTTCGAGCCGCCGTTGATCGCGAGCCGCTCCGGCCTGGTCCAGTGATTCGCGATCAGGTACTCGGCCGCGGCGATGAAATCGTCGAACACGGTTTGCTTGCGCGTCTTCATGCCCGCCTCGTGCCAGGCGCGCCCGTATTCGCCGCCGCCGCGCAGATTGGCCACGGCGTAGACTCCGCCCATCTGCACCCAGGACGCGATGGCCGGCGAGAATTGCGGCGTCAGCGGAATGTTGAAGCCCCCGTAGCCGTAGAGCAGGGTCGGGCGGCCGCCATCGGGCGTCATGCCCTTGCGCGAGGTGAGGAACATGGGCACGCGCGCGCCGTCCTTGCTTCGGTAGAACACCTGGCGGGTCTCGTAGTCCTCGGGCACGAAGCCCTGCAAGCGCGGCGCACGCCAGAGCGTCACCCGTCCGCCTGCGAGATCCAACCGGTACACCGAGGGCGCGCTCGCGTACCCGGAGAATCCGAAATAGGTGGCGCGGTCGGACCGGTGGCCCTCGAAGCCGCCGGCGCTGCCGAGACCGGGCAGCGCCACCTCCCCGAGGAGCCGGCCCGCGGGCGAATAGCGCGCCACGGCGCTGTGCGCGTCCTTCAGGCGATGCAGGATGATCTGCCCGCCCACGAGCGTCGCGGCGTCGATGGGGTCATCGCCCATGGGGATCACGGTGCGCCAGGCGTCGGGCCGAGGGTGCGCCAGGTCGATGGCGATGACCCGAAAGCGCGGCGCGTCGAGATCGGTGCGCACGAACAACGTGGCGCCCAGGTTGCCGATGACGTCGAAGGTGGCGGTCGGCTGGGCGATCACCGGCTCGAGCGCGGCGTGCGGTCGGGTCAGATCCTGCACCAGCAGGGTGTTGCGCACGTCGGTGCCCAGGGAGGCCGTGACCAGCAGGTACCGGCCGTCGTCGGACACGGCCGCGCCGACGAACCAGTTCGGGTCGTCGGTGCGGGCGTAGACCAGCCGGTCCGCCGATTGCGGCGTGCCGAGCGCGTGGAAGTAGAGCTTCTCGTATTGGTTCGCGGCCTTCAGCACGGTGCCGCTAGGCGGCGGGTCGTAGGCGGTGTAGTAGAAGCCGGAGCCGTCCTTGCGCCAGCTGCCGCCGCCGGCTTTCGACCACTTCAGGGTATCGGGCAGATCCTTGCCGGTGGCGACGTCGCGCACGCGCCAAACCTGCCAGTCGGAACCGGCCTCCGACAGCGCATAGGCGAACAGCCGCCCATCGGCGCTGACCGCCGTTTCGCGCAGTGCCACGGTGCCGTCCGCGGACAGCGTGTTCGGATCGATCAGCGTGCGGGCGGCGCCGGCGGGATCCTCGGCCACGCGCACCACCGATTGGTTCTGCAGGCCGTCATTGTGGCTGTAGAACCAGCGCGAGCCGTAGCGGACGGGCGGAGTCCAGCGCTCGAAGTTCCAGATGTCGCGCAGCCGCCGGGTCATCGCCTCGCGCCCCGGGATGGCATCGAGGTATTGGCGGCTCAGCCGACCCTCGGCCGCCACCCACTCGCGGGTTTCCGGCGAGTCGATGTCTTCCAACCATCGGTACGGGTCCGCCACCTGGACGCCGTGGTAGTCGTCGACCTGGGCATCCCGGCGCGCCGCCGGGTAATCGAGCGGCACGGCGGCGGCCGATGTACCGAGGAGGGCGGCGCCGAGCAGCGCGCCGCAGCATGGCAGGTGAGGCATGAAGGATCCCTGAGGTTGACGGCGTGCGGTCGTGGCGGCGAAGCCCCAAGACTAGAGGAATCGCCCGGCGGCCGCATCCCGGCGTATTTGACCATAGTGCGGTCGTTGACCGGCGTCGCCCGAGGGGCGAATTGAAGGAAACCCCTAAAGCCGGCCCGTGCGGTGCCGCTACACCAGGCAGGAGCGGATGGCAAGGGAGGGCGGCGGGATGTTCGGTCACATCGAGGCGCGGCTGAAGGCGCAAGGCAATCTGCCGAGCCCTCCGGCGGTGGCCCAGCGGATCATCCGGCTCGCGAACGACCCGGGCGTGCAGCTCGGCGCGGTGGCCGATACGCTGGCCAAGGATCCAGGACTCGCGGCCAAGGTGCTGCGAATCGCGAATTCGCCGCTGTACGCCCGCCGCCGGCGCAGCAGCAATCTGCGCCAGGCGCTCACGGTGCTCGGTCTGAACGCGGCGACCACGCTGGCGCTCAGCTTCTCGCTCGCGCCGATGTTTCAGAAAGCCTCGCCCAAGGGACTCGATCTGCGCCGGTGCTGGCGCCGATCCCTGCTGGGGGCCGTGGCGAGCCGCACCCTGGGGGAGCTGGCGGGCCTGGAGCGCACCGAGGATCTGTTCCTCGCGGGCTTGCTGCAGGACATCGCGATGCTCGCCATCGATCGAATGTCCCCGGACTTCTACGTCGGCCTGGAGGCTGCCGGCCACGCCGACTACTGCCGGCACGAAATCGAGCGGTTGGGCGCCGATCACGCGCGGATCGGCGGGTGGCTGCTCGGGCAATGGCGGCTGCCCGAACATCTCTGCCGTGCGGTCGCGGCCAGTCACGGCGGAGCGGCCGTGGCCGAATCCGCGGCGGACGACCGATTCGAGCGCTGCGTGGCGCTCGGCGGCGAGGTGGCGGATCTGTTCGCGGGCGGCGATGGCGCGGATACGGTCGCAGACCTGGCCCCCACGGTCCTGGACGCGCTCGGGCTCGACGCCGTGCGCTTCGGCGACGCGATCGCGACGATCGTACGACTGCTGCCCGAGGTCGAGCAATTGTTCGAGACCCGCGTGCAGGATCCGGTCGCGGTGCAATCGCTGCTCGACCAGGCGCGCGAGCTCCTGGTGGTGCGCAACCTCGAGACGCTCACGCGGGTGGCGGAGCTCGAGGCGGTGACCGGCGAGCTCGAGGCGCGCACCGAGGCGCTCGAACTTCAGTCCCGCCGCGACGCCCTCACCGGCGTCTGCAGCCGCGGGCATTTCGACGTGGTGCTGGAGGTCGAGTTCGCGAGCGCGGTGGCGGGCCGCTGGCCGCTCGCGTTGATCATGCTCGATCTCGATCATTTCAAGCGGATCAACGACGGCCATGGTCATCCCGCGGGCGACGCGGTGCTGCGCGCGACGGCCAAGCTGCTCGGCCAGTGCGCGCGCGACACCGATCTGGTGGCCCGTTACGGGGGCGAGGAATTCGTCCTGCTGCTGCCGCGCACCGACCTCGTGGCCGCCGCCGCCGTGTGCGGGCGCATCCTGAAGGCGCTGCGCGAGCAGGTCCACGAGGTCGCCCATCAGGTCATCCGGGTGAGTGCCTCGCTCGGGGCGGCCGCCCTGGACGGTCGCCATCGGTTCCGCGATGCCGAGCAGCTGGTGCGCGCGGCCGATCGCGCTCTGTACTCGGCCAAGAACGGCGGGCGCGACCGCTTCGTTTGCCATGACGTCGACCTCGGCGTCGTGGAGGTCGGGTCGTTCCATGTCGGGGGTTCGTCTTGAGCGCGCTGCGCGGCGTCGTCGAACCCGGCTTGTTTTTCCGTCGGGGGTTCGAATCAACACGCCATTCGGTGCTGGGTCGAATGGCGTTACATCATCGTCTGCGGGGGCTTGCCGGCTGAGGGATTCGAACCCCCGACCTACGGTTTACAAAACCGTTGCACTACCGCTGTGCTAAGCCGGCACCGCGGATCGCGGCCGATTATATCCGAGTGTCGGTGCGCGGGGGCTCAGCGCCAGCCGCTCACGGCGTCGCGTGCGGCCTGATTGAGCGGCCTCGCGACCAGGCCGCTCGGCGAGACGC
>JAJXZV010000090.1 GCA_021779875.1 Pseudomonadota bacterium | reverse complement strand
CGCCGCCACCGGGGTGACCGGGAAATCGGAGCCGCCGCTCCAGAGAATTCCCCGCTCCTCGAAGGTCCGCAGGGGGATCAGCCGGCGGGCACGCTCGGGGCCGAAGTTGCCCGCGTAATTGTC
Organism: Pseudomonadota bacterium; assembly: GCA_021779875.1. GTDB lineage: Bacteria > Pseudomonadota > Gammaproteobacteria > Steroidobacterales > Steroidobacteraceae > Bog-1198. Next base: position 6,561 of record JAJXZV010000090.1, on the reverse strand, counting down.
TCCGATCCACCAGAGGAAGGGCGGTTGCACCTCGGGATAGCCCGCGTCGTAGGCCTTCTGCAGACGCGCCATCGCCTCGAGGGCGTGGTCGCTGGGCAGATTGGCGTGGATGATCGAGTGGCGCAGCCCCGCCGTCGGCTGCTCCTCGAGCACCTGCGCGTAGGTGTCCACCACCCAGTCGATGGCGCGGTCGCCGATGGCGTGGGTGCCGACGTGGACGCCGGCGCGGTGGAACAGCCGCACCATGTCGCGATAGACCGCCGGATCCGTCGCCGGATAGCCGGTGTTGCCCGTGTCGATCTCGGTGAATCGGCGATGCCAGTCCTCGTAGAGCCAGGCGGTGCGCGCGCCGCCGCTGCCGTCCATGAAGATCTTGGCGCCGCAGGACAGGAGCCGTCCGTCGCCGAGGGACTGCGGCGGGCGCGGTACGGCCGTGATCTCGGCGAGCGCCGCGCGCGCCGATTCGAGGCTGCGGCCCGCGTACCAGAGCACGCACACGTGGGCGTCGAGCCGGCCCGAGTCGGCGAGCGTCCGATAGGCATCCCAGGTGGCCCGGTCGATGGCGGGGTCCTTGTACGCGGTGATGCCCGCGCGGTGCAGGACCGCGAGCTCGTGCAGGATGCCGGCGCGCCGCTGTTCGGCGGTCGGCGGCGGAATCAGGCCGGTCACCAGACCCTGGGCGGCCTCCTTGAGCACGCCCGTGGGGCGGCCGGCGGCGTCGCGATCGATGGTGCCGGCGGCGGGATCGGGCGTGGCGGCGGTGATCGCGGCGAGACGCAGCGCGGCCGAGTTGGCGGCCCCGTAGTGCCCGGTGGTCTGCGTCAGCCACACGGGGTTGCGCGGCGCCGCCTGGTCGAGTTCCGCGGCGAGCGGATACCGGCGCTCGGCGAGCTTGGCCTCGTCCCAGCCGGCTCCCTGCACCCATTGCCCGGGAGGCAGCCCGCGGGCCGCCGCGCGGACGCGGCGCACGATCTCGGCGACGCTGGTCGCATCGCCGAGCTGCAGGTGATACAGATCGTCGACGCCGCCCTCGGCCACGTGCGCGTGGCTGTCGATGAGCCCGGGGGTCACCGTGCGGCCGCGCAGGTCGATGCGCCGCGTCCCCGGTCCGGCGAACGCGAGGACGTCCCGATCCGAGCCCACCGCCAGGATCCGGCCGGCGCGGATCGCGACGGCCTCGACGACCTCGTCGGCCGCATTCTCCGTGAGGACCCGTCCGTGCAACAGCACGGTCTCGGCCCGCTGCTGCGCGCCTGCGCCGGCCGGCGCGCCGAGCGCGGCGACGGCCGCGGCCAGGAGCACGGTCCGGACCGCGCCCCGGTTACGGTAGAATTCGGCAGCGGGGCCGGTCACCTTCATGGTCGACACCTCGACGTCGCAGGGAGTCATTCGGGGGAGACACATTTGAGAACAGGTATTCGTCACTGGGCCGTCGCCGTGCTCGCCGCGGCGTTCGCGGCCGGCAATGCGGCGGCAGCCACCGTCGGTCCGGATGCTGCCACGAAATCGCTGGCCCGGGACATCTTTCGCGAACTCGTCGAGATCGATACCACCGATTCGGCGGGCAGCACGACCCGCGCCGCCGAAGCCATGGCGCATCGCCTGCTCGAGGCCGGCTTTCCCAAGGCCGACGTGGCGGTGCTGGGGCCGAACGAGCGCAAGGGCAACATGGTGGTGCGCTATCGCGGCAAGGCGGGCAGCCGCCTCAAGCCGGTCCTCATCATCGGGCACGTCGACGTCGTGGAGGCGCGGCGCGAGGACTGGAGCGTGGATCCGTTCCAGTTCATCGAGCGCGACGGCTACTACTACGGCCGCGGCACCCAGGACATGAAGAGCGGCGACGCCATCGTCGTCACGAATCTCATCCGCCTGAGGCGCGAGGGCTTCGTGCCGGACCGCGACATCGTGTTCGCGATGACGGCCGACGAGGAGGGCGGGCTGTCGAACGGCGTCGATTGGCTGCTGCGCAATCACCGCGAGCTCGTCGACGCGGAATTCGCGCTCAATCCGGATTCGGGCGGCGTGGTCACCGACCACGGCAAGCCGCTCACGGTGGAGTTCGAGGCGACGGAGAAGCTGTACGCCGACTATCAGGTGCTCGCCACCAATCCGGGCGGGCACAGTTCGCTGCCGAGGCCCGACAACGCCATCTACCACGTGGCCGACGCGCTCGCCCGGCTCGAGCGCACGCCCTTCCCGTTCGAGCTGAACAACGTCACGCGCGAGTATTTCACGCAGATGGCCGGGATCGAGAGCGGCGCCGTGGCCGCCGACATCCGCGCCATTCTCGCCGTGCCGCCCGATCCGCAGGCGATCGAGCGGCTGTCGAAGACCCCGCAGTACAACTCGACCATGCGCACGACCTGCGTCGCCACCATGTTGAGCGCGGGACACGCGCCCAACGCTCTGCCGCAGCGTGCGGAGGCGAACGTCAACTGCCGCATCCTGCCGGGGCACTCGCAGGAGGAGGTGCGCCTCGACCTCGTGCGCCTCTTCGACGATCCCGGACTCGGCGTGCGCTACCGAAGCGATTCGGGGACGCTCTCGGAGCACGGCTCGGAGCGCAAATCCATGGCGCCGCCGCCGTTGCGGCCGGACCTCATGGAGGCGCTGCGCGGCGTCTCGGCGCGGCTCTGGCCGGGCGTTCCGGTGGTGCCGGTGATGATGGTGGGCGCCTCGGACAGCATCTACACGATGATGGCCGGCATCCCGAGCTACGGCATCAGCGGGGTCGCGATCGACCGCGACGACGTCCGCATGCACGGCCGCGACGAGCGGCTCGCCGTGGCCTCCTACGAGCAGGGGGTCGAGTTCTACTACGAGTTCCTGAAGAGGCTGACGGCCGCCCGCCGCTGAGGCGGGCGGGGCGCGCGCTCATGGCCATCCGGTGCGGTCGCTGGGGCTCGCTGCTGCTGCTCGTCGCGCTGTTCGTCGCGCTGTTCGGGCCGCTCGCGGCGCCCGCCGGGCATGCGGCGCCGGCGCAGGAGCCGGCGCCTCAGGTGCTCGACGAGGTGATCGTCACCGGGGAGCGGTCCGGTCCGGGCCTCTGGCACGTGCATCGGGGCGATGCGCACCTGTGGATCCTCGGGACCGTGACACCGCTGCCCAAGGACATGACGTGGCGCTCGGCCGGAATCGACTCGCTGCTCGGGACCACGAATCAGGTCCTGGTGGTCAAGGCCTTCGAAATCGGCCTGGTGCGCGCGCTGTGGCTGCTGGTCACGCAGCGGGAGCTGTTGACGGTGAGCGGCGGTCGGCGCCTCAAGGACGTGCTGCCCGCCGATCTGTACGCGCGCTTCGCCGCGCAGCGCGCCCGGTACGGCGAGGATCCCGACAAGTGGGAGCGCTACCGGCCGATCATCGCCGTGGCGTTCCTGCAGCAGACGGCGCTGCGCCGGGCGGGCCTGTCCGCGCATCTCGACGTCGGCGGCGAGGTGCGCTGGCTCGCGCGCAAGCACGGCGTGGCCATCGACGAGGTGAAGATCGCCGGCGCGCGTGATTTCCTCGAGGCGCTGCGCACCATGAGCCCCGGGGTGGAGAATGCCTGCGTGGCCGCCGGGCTCGCCACGGTGGAGACCGGGCTGCCGCGCCTGCAGCAGCGGGCGCGGGCGTGGGCCACCGGCGACATCGAGCGCATACAGCAGCTGCCGGAGCCGCCCGAGGTGAACGCCTGCCGGGACGCGATCGCCGCGGACACGGGCGCCGGCGATCTGCTCGCGCTCATCCGGCGCACGATGCTCGAGGCGATGCTGACGCACCTGCGCACGGGCGGCACGACGCTGGCCGTGGTCAACATGGACCTGCTGCTCGAGCCGCAGGGGCTGCTGGATCGACTGCGCGACCGGGGCTACCAGGTCGACGCGCCCTGAGGCGGCGGGGCCGTCAGGCGCGCGGCCGGCGGAAGCGCAGCACGAGCACCGCCATCCAGATGCCGAGGGCCGCCAGGACCGCGGCGAGTCCGCGCAGCGCCTGGTCGTTGTCGAGGTGCGCCGGCTGGGTGCGGTTCGCGTCGATCACGAGCGCGTGCACGAAGCACAGGAAGGCGGTGAGGATCGACCCGAACCACACGGCGTGCGCGACCAGGAACGCCCGCGTGTGCGCGAGGCGCTCGGGCGCGAGCCAGTAGTCGCGGTGGGGCAGATTGAACCGGCTGCCGCGCCGGAAGACGGCGCTCATCAGGCCGACCACGAGCGACGGCAGTCCGACGCTGAAGGGCAGCATGAACAGCAGATAGTCGCTGCGGGTCATGAACCCGTTGGGATTGCCGGCGGCGTCGAAGTGCGTGGCGACCCGCGCCGGGAGCTGCGCAACCGTGGTGCTCACCCAGACGAGCGCGCCGGCGAGCAGCACGAGGAACAGGACCCACGACAGGGGGTAGCGCGGCGGCGGCTCGGGCTCGATCATGTCCGGGCCGCCGGCCAGAGCAGCGGGAAGGACGGATGGTCCATGGGCGCCCCGGCGGGCAGCTCGTCCGCCAGGCCGGGGAACTCGGGCGAGGTCCGCCAAGGCCGCGGGGCGTGCGTGGCGTCGTGCCCGATGAAGCGCACGGAGAACACCCGCCGGCGCCGCGTGCCCTGCACGCCGCGCGCCGCATGCAGGGTCAGCATGTGGAAGCAGACCGCGTCGCCGGGCTCGAGCTCCCAGCCGAGGATCGGATAGGCGTCGCGCCGCGCCTCGATGTCGGGCAGGTCGGCGAGCGTGCCCTCCGGGAACCACCTCGCCTGCGCGTCCCTGAAAGAGCGCGGCATGAGCCAGGGGCCCCGGTGCGAGCCGGCCACGAACTCGAGCGTCGCCGTGCGGCTCACCGGATCGACCGGAATCCAGAAGCTGCAGTTCTGCCGTCCCTCGACGTTGTAGTACGGCTGATCCTGATGCCAGGGCGTCGCCTGCCGGGTTCCCGGCTCCTTGGTGAGCATGTGGTCGTGGTACAGGCGGGCGGTGTCGCTCTGCATGAGGGCGGCGGCGGCGGCCGCGAGCCGGGACTCGAAGATGACGCGGCGGTAGTGGGGGTTGTCCTGCCAGTTGCAGAAATCCTCGACGAAGTAACCGGGGTCGCCGGGGCTGCTCGCCACCTTGGCGCGCGGGCTCAAGTGCGCGAGATTCCAATCGATCCCGGCGGTCAGATCCGCCACCTCCTGCGGACGCAGCAAGCCGCGGATGCACACGGCCCCGTCGCGCTCGAAGTCACGCACCACCGAGGACTCGATCATGGATTACTCCCGCGCTCGCGCCCGAGCGCCGCGATGATTTCGGTTATCAGCCCGGGACCGCGATACGCGAAGCCGGTGTAGACCTGCAGCAGAGTCGCGCCCGCCCGCAGCGTCGCCACCGCGTGCTCGGCGTCGACGATGCCGCCGACCCCGATGATGGGATACGCCGGCCCCAGCTCGGCGCGCAACCGGGCGATGACCCGTACCGAGGCGGCATGGAGCGGTGCGCCGCTCAGGCCGCCCTGGGCGCCGGCCGGCCAGGCGTCGCCGACCAGCGTGCGGTCGACCGACGTGTTGGTGGCGATCACGCCATCGACCCCCAGGGCACGCAGGGTCGCCGCCACGACCGAGACCTCCTCGGCGCTGAAATCGGGGGCGATCTTCACGAGCAGGGGCACGCGCCGGCCGTGCCGGCGCTCCAGTTCGACGCGCGCCTCGGACAGCGCGTCGAGGATGCGCGCGAGGCCGCCCGGCTCCTGCAGTTCGCGCAGGCGCGCCGTGTTCGGCGAGGAGACGTTGATCGCGACGTAGTGGGCGTGCGGATACACCTTGCGCAGGCAGGCGACGTAATCGTCGGCGGCCGATTCGAGCGGGGTGGCGAGGTTCTTGCCGATGCTGACCCCGCGAATCCCCGGGTAGCGGCTGCGCTCCAGCCGGCCCACGAGGTGATCGACGCCGCGGTTGTTGAACCCCATGCGGTTGACCAGCGCCTGGTGCCCGGCCACGCGGAACATGCGGGGCTTCGGGTTGCCCGGCTGCGGGCGCGGCGTCACGGTGCCCAACTCGACGTGGCTGAAGCCGAGCGCGCCGAGCGCGTCGAGGTGATCGCCGTTCTTGTCGAAACCGGCGGCGAGGCCGAGCGGGTGGGCGAATCTCAGGCCGAGGCAGCGAACCTCCAGTGCCGCGGGCGGGCTCACCCGAGGCCATGCCGCGCGCAGCAGGTGCAGTCCCGCGAGGCCCGCATCGTGGGCGAACTCGGGATCGAGGCGTTTCAGCACGGCGAGCGAACCCGCGGCGAGCAACGAGGCGGCGGTGCGCAGCATGGGGAGGCTACGTTACGCCAGATCCCGGCCGTGGGCCACCGCCGCGGCGCGTCCCATCAGACGTAGGACCATCCGGCGAGCGCGCCGAGCAGAAAGCACAGTTCGGTGACCTCGCGCAGGGTCGCGAACGAGGAGCCGGGATCGGATCCCGGCCGCCGGCGCGGCAGGCGGCTCGAGGCGGCGCGCGCGAGCAGCGCCGCGGCCAGCCCGATCAGACCGGGCAGGCCCAGCAGGGCGGCGGACAGGGCGGCGACGCCGAGCGCCATCGCCAGCGCACCGCCGGACCGGCTCGCGGCGGCCGTCATCGC
>JAJXZV010000188.1 GCA_021779875.1 Pseudomonadota bacterium | reverse complement strand
CTACGGCCTGCACGCGATCGGCGCGGTCATCGAGCGGGCGCCGGAGCGGCTGCTCGAGATGTGGGTCGCCGAGCCCCGAGATGATGCCCGCGCGCGAACCCTGCGCGCGCGCGCCGAGGCGCTCGGAGTCCGGCCGCAGGCGGTCGCCGCCGACGCGCTCGCCAGGCTCGTGGGCCCGGTGGCGCATCAGGGCGTCGTGGCGGCCGTCCGGCCGCTCGATCCCTGGAACGAGGCGGCGCTGTTCGGGCTGCTCGAGGACCTGCCGCGCGAGCCGCTGCTGCTGGTGCTCGACGGCGTGACCGATCCGCACAATCTCGGCGCGTGCCTGCGCACGGCCGATGCGGCCGGGGTGGATGCGCTCATCATCCCGAAGGACCGCTCGGCCGGGCTCGACTCGGTGGCGCGCAAGGTGGCGGCGGGGGCGGCCGAATGCGTGCCCGTGGTGAGCGTCACCAACCTGGCGCGCACCCTCGGGGGTCTGCGGGAGCGGGGGGTGTGGATCGTCGGCACCGACGGCGAGGCTCCCGGAGGGCTGTACCAGGCCGACCTCAAGCGCCCGCTGGCGGTGGTCCTGGGGGCCGAGGGCGCGGGCATGCGGCGCCTGACCCGGGAGCGCTGCGACCTGCTGGTGAGCATCCCGATGGCCGGTTGGGTCCCGTCCCTGAACGTGTCGGTGGCCGCGGGGGTGGTGCTGTTCGAGGTCGGCCGCCAGCGCCGGTCTCCGTGAGTTGACCCGGGGCACCCGCGACGGTATCCTTCCGGGCTCTTTTTTACCGGCGCAGGATCGCTCCGAGATCCGCGCCACCACTCCTTGCCTCACCGCTCGCAACGGGAGGCTAGAATCCGCAGGGAGACGACATGCGACATTACGAGATCGTGCTCCTGGTCCATCCGGACCAGAGCGAACAGGTTCCCGCCATGGTGGAGCGCTACAAGGGCATGGTCGGTGCCGGTGGCGGCCAGGTGCACCGTTACGAGGATTGGGGCCGGCGGCAGCTGACCTTCCCGATCTCCAAGGTGCACAAGGCGCACTACATCCTGATGAACATCGAGTGCGACCAGAAGACGCTGGACGACCTGACCGCGTCGTTCCGCTTCAGCGACGCGGTGCTGCGCAACCTGGTCGTCAAGATGGAGGAGGCCGTCACCGAGCCCTCGCCGATGGCCCGCGCGCCGGACGAGGCGTCCGCCCGCCGTCACGAGGATTTCGGCGACGACGACGGCGACGACGACGCTCCGATGGGCGCCCGCTAACCTTCGAGGATCATCGACATGGCACGTTTTTTCCGTCGCAAGAAGTTCTGCCGGTTCACCGCGGACGACGTCAAGCAGATCGACTACAAGGATCTGGTGACGCTGAAGAACTACATCACCGAGACCGGCAAGATCGTACCGAGCCGCATCACCGGCACGCGTGCGCATTACCAGCGGCAGCTGCAGCTGGCGATCCGCCGCGCGCGCTTCCTGGCGCTGCTGCCGTACACCGACCAGCATTGAGAGCGAACCCATGGAAATCATCCTGTTGCAGAAGGTCGCCAACCTAGGTTCGATCGGCGATCGCGTGAAGGTGAAGTCGGGCTACGCCCGCAACTACCTGGTGCCCACCGGGCGCGCCACCATGGCGACCGCGGCCAACATCGCGAAGTTCGAGGCGCAGCGCGCCGTGCTCGAGGCGAAGGCCCACGAGGAGCTCGCGGCCGCCGAGGCGCGCGCGCTCAAGTTCAAGGACTTCAAGCTGGTGCTCAAGGCCAAGGCGGGCACGGAGGGCAAGCTGTTCGGTTCCATCGGCACGGCGGACATCGCCGAGGCGGCGGTGCAGGCCGGGCAGCCGGTGAGCCGCGCCGAGGTGCGCATGCCGGCCGGTCCGATCCGCTCCATCGGCGAGCACCAGGTGCAGCTGCACCTGCACACCGACGTCGACGTGATGCTCGAGGTCACGATCGTCCCCGAGGAGTAGGGGCCGGCAAAGCCGCGTTCCGCAGGCTTTGCACATGGCGACGCGCATCGGCAAATACACGGGGAATCCGGATCTGGAGCGCGGGCTGCGCCTGCCCCCGCATTCGGTCGAGGCCGAGCAGTCGGTGCTCGGCGGGCTCATGCTCGATCCGGCCGCCTGGGACCAGATCGCCGACCGCGTGTCGAGCGAGGACTTCTACCGCCACGACCACCGGCTGATATTCGCCGCCGCGGCGGCGCTCATCGAGCGCAATCAGCCCTGCGACGCGGTCACCCTGGCCGGGCACCTGGAGGCGCAGGCCCTGCTCGAGGAGATCGGCGGGCTCGCCTACCTCGGCGGGCTCGCGCGCGACACGCCCACCGCCTCGAACATCCGCGCCTATGCCGACATCGTGCGCGAACGCTCGGTGCTGCGCCAGCTGATCACCGCCGGCAACGGGATCGCGAGCAGCGCGCTCGAGCCGGAGGGCCGCGAGGCGCGCGAGATCGTCGACGAGGCCGAGCGCGCGGTGTTCGAGATCGCCGAGCGCGGCTCGCGCGGCCGGGTGGGCTTCCGGCCCATCAAGACCATCCTGCCCGAGGTCGTCAACCGCATCGACGAGCTGTACAACTCCGAGGGCAAGATGACCGGCATCTCCACGGGCTTCGGCAAGCTCGACGAGATGACCTCGGGGCTGCAGCCGGGGGATCTGATCATCGTGGCCGGCCGCCCCTCGATGGGCAAGACCACGCTCGCGGTCAACATCGCCGAGAATGCGGCGCTCGGGTCGGGCAAGTCGGCGGCGATCTTCAGCATGGAGATGTCGGCCGAATCGCTCACTCTGCGCATGATCTCCTCGCTCGGGCGGATCAACCAGGGGCACCTGCGCTCGGGGCGCCTGCAGGAGGAGGACTGGCCGCGCATCGACTCGGCGATGACCCAGCTCGGGCAGGCCAAGCTGTTCGTGGACGAGACCCCGGCGCTCACCCCCACCGAGATCCGCGCGCGCGCGCGCCGCCTGAAGCGCGAGCGCGGCCTCGACCTGATCGTGGTCGACTACCTGCAGCTCATGCAGGTCGCGGGCACCAAGGAGAACCGCGCCACCGAGATCTCGGAGATCTCGCGCTCGCTCAAGGCCCTCGCCAAGGAGCTGAAGGTGCCGGTGATCGCGCTCTCGCAGCTGAACCGCGGCGTGGAGCAGCGCCAGGAGAAGAAGCCGGTGATGTCGGACCTTCGCGAGAGCGGCGCCATCGAGCAGGACGCGGACGTGATCCTGCTCATCTACCGCGAGGAGGTGTACGACCAGAACACCACCCGCAAGGGCATCGCCGACATCATCATCGCCAAGCAGCGCAACGGCCCGACCGGCGAGGTGCAGCTCACCTTCCTCGGCCAGTACACCAAGTTCGAGAACTTCGCGCCGGAGTCCTACGCCGAGGGCGTATTTCGGTGACCCCGCTGGTGAGCGCGGTCATCGACACCTCCGCGCTTCGACACAACCTCGAGGCCGTGCGGCGCTTCGCGCCGCGCTCGCGCGTGATGGCGGTGATCAAGGCGAACGGCTACGGGCACGGGCTCACGGCGGCGGCGCAGGCGCTCGGCTCGGCCGACGCCTTCGCGGTGGCGCGGGTCGACGAGGGGCTGGTGCTGCGCCGTGCGGGCATCGCCACGCGCATCGTCCTGCTGGAGGGCGTGTTCGACCGGGAGCAGCTCGAGGCCGCGGCGGCCGCGGATTTCGAGCTCGTGGTGCACACCCGCGAGCAGATCGAGCTGCTGGCGGCCGCGTGCGGCCAGGCCGCGCGCTTTCGGGTCTGGTTGAAGCTCGACACCGGCATGAACCGCCTGGGCTTCAAGGCCGCGGACTTTCCGGCCGCCGCCGCCGCGCTCGGCGCGCTGTCCTGCGTGGCGGCGCCGGTGAACCTCTTCACGCACCTGTCGAGCGCCGATGCACGCGAACTGCCCGCCACCGCCGAGCAGCTCGCGCGCTTCGGGACCGCCACCCGCGGCCTGCCCGGCGAGCGGAGCATCGCGAATTCCGCCGGACTCCTCGGTTTCCCCGACGCCCAGGCCGACTGGGTGCGTCCCGGCCTGCTGCTCTACGGGGCCGCGCCGTTCGCGGGCGCCGTGGGCGCCGACTACGGACTGATGCCGGCGATGACGCTGCGGTCGCGGGTGATCGCCCTCAAGTCGGTCGAGGCGGGGGAGCGGGTGGGTTACGGCGGCGACTGGATCGCGCCGCGGCCGACGCTTCTCGCCATCGCGGCGGTGGGCTATGGCGACGGCTATCCGCGCAGCCTGCCGTCGGGCGCGCCGGTGCTCGTGAACGGCGAACGCGCGCCGCTCGCGGGCCGCGTCTCGATGGACATGATCGGGATAGACGTCACGCGCCTCGCGCGGGCGCCGGCGCCCGGCGATCCGGTGGTGCTCTGGGGGCGGGGGCTGCCGGTCGAGGAGGTCGCGGTCTGGGCGCAGACCATCCCGTACGAGCTGCTGTGCGGGATCAGCCAGCGGGTGGCGGCGACGCCCGAGTAGCCGGTCAGCTCTCGAAGAAGCCCATCTTCACGCCGGCGAGCTGCACGACGTCGTTGTCGTTCAAGCGGCGCGCCTGCGGGCCGATCGGCACGCCGTTGACCTGCGGGAAATCGTTCTCCTTGCCGCTGTCCACGTGCACGATGAAGAAGCCCTCCGCGCGGCGCGTGATCGCCGCGACCTGCACGCCGGGACGGCCGAGGGTGGTCAGCGCCTTGGTGAGCTCGAGCTCCCGGCCCGCGAACGCGCCGCTCAGCACCTGCAGCCTCGCCTTGGGCAGTGCGGTGGCGCTCTCCGGCACCGCGCCGCCCGCCGGGCGCTTGGCCTCGGCCACCGCCTTGGCTGCCTGGTCGACCGCCGCGCCGACGCGGCGGATGCGATCCTCACCCTGGGAGCTCGGGGTGATGACCATGGTCTTCTCGAACTCGTCCTGGGTGGCGTCGCCTTCCTGGCCGTCGACGAAACGCAGCTGGTGGTGACCCACGGTGATCACGTCGCCGTGCTGCATGGCGTGCTTCTTGATCAGCTTGCCGTTGACGTAGGTGCCGTTGGTGCTGTTCAGGTCTTCCAGGAACGAGTCGTTCAGGATGTTGATGATGAGGGAGTGGTGGCCGCTCACCGCCGGATTGTCGATGCGGATGTCATTGTCCGGGAGGCGCCCGATGGTGTAGCGCTCCTTGTTCATGTTGTATTCCGCGAGGACCTGACCGTCCAGGCTAAGCATCAGGCGTGCCATGCTGACTCCATATCGTGAGCGGCCAACTCAGCCGAACCATCCCAGTATTTTGTCAAATATACGCTGATGGGCCGGGAATGGCTCTGCGACGTGGGCCATGATGACCGACACGTTGTCCCGCCCGCCATTGTCGTTCGAGAGCTGAATCAATTGTTTAGCTACCATATCAAGATTAGCACTAAACGTATTGATTGTTAAATGAATATCCTCGTCCTCGATCATGTCGGAAAGGCCGTCGGAGCAGAGCACGTAGTAATCGCTGCGCTGGACCGGCTGTTCGTTGATCTCGACCTCGACGGACTGCTCCACACCGAGCGCGCGGGTCACGTAGTTCTTGTTGGCGGCGCGCTGCGCCTCCTGCTGTGAGTAGAACCCGCGGTCGACCAGCTCCTGCAGCAGCGAGTGATCGAGGGTGAGCTGCTCGAAGCGGTTGTCGCGCAGCCGGTACAGCCGCGAGTCGCCGACGTGCGCGATCGACAGCTTGTTGTCGTGGAACAGGCAGGCCACCACCGTCGTACCCATGCCCTCACATTGCGGCTGGGTCTTCGAGGTGTGGTAGATGATTTTATTGGCCCTGTGAATCGCGTCACGCAAGATGATGCTCGGCCGGCTCAGCCCGGTTTCCGGATCCCGCGCGGACAGGTCCTCCCGCATGACGGCGTCGCGCACCAGGTTGATGATGGTCTTGACGGCGATGCCGCTCGCGACCTCGCCGGCGTTGTAGCCGCCCATGCCGTCGGCCAGCACGAACAGGCCGATGTCCGCCTCGGTGCCGATCATGTCCTCGTTGTGTTCGCGCACCTTGCCGGTGTCGGTGAGCGCGACGCTCTGGATCTTGCCGCGCAGGTTCATGGCTGGCCGCTCGGGAAGCGGGCGCGGCAGTCCTCGATCGCGGCGGCCATCTGCGCGCCGGAGTCGAAGCGGTCCTCCGGCCTCTTGGCGAGCGCGCGGTCGATGACGCCCTCGACGCAGCCGGGCAGGCCGGGACCGAAGGCGCGCAGCGGCGGATGGGGTGCCTCGGCGATCTGCTGCATGAGTCCGGTCATCGATTCGGCGGTGAAGGGTAGTTGACCGGTCAGGAGTTGGAACAGGCTAACACCCAGGGAAAACAAGTCCGAGTGCCCGGTCACAGTTCGGCCCTCGAGCTGTTCGGGCGACATGAACGAGGGCGTGCCGAGCACGATGCCGGTGCGCGTGCTGCCGGCGCCGGCCAGGCGCGCGATCCCGAAATCGGTGATCTTGAGCACGTCGGCGGCCGGATCGTACATGAGGTTCGCGGGCTTGATGTCGCGGTGGACCACCTGCTGCTTGTGCGCGAAGCCGAGCGCGTCGGCCGTGCGGGCCATGAGCTCGAGCACCTTGCGCGGCTCGAGCAGGCTGTTCGGCGTCGTGTGGTCGCTCAGGTGGCGGCCCTTCAGGTACTCCATCGCGATGTACGCGAGCCCCTGCTCCTCGCCCACGTCGTAGATGGTCACGATGTTCG
>JAJXZV010000166.1 GCA_021779875.1 Pseudomonadota bacterium | reverse complement strand
TCGGCGGCGGCGGGTTCATGGTGATTTGGGACGCGGAGAAGGGCCGCGCCGTCGCGATCGACTACCGCGAGCGTGCCCCGGCGGCGGCGACGCGGGAGATGTTCCTCGGCCCGGACGGAGAGCCGATCGCGGAGGCGAGCCGTCTCGGCCATAAGGCCGTCGCCGTGCCGCATCACGTCGCCGGGCTGTGCCACGCGGTCGAGAAGTACGGCCGGCTCGACCTCAAGTTCCGCCAGCAGATCCCGCTGCGCCGCGTCCTGGTGCCGGACGTCGCGGACGATCTGGCCGAATTCATCGCGGGGGAAGCTCAGGGCGCCGAGGGTGACGCCCTGGTAGAGCTTCACGCCGTCGCCGATCCGGGTAGTCTCGCCGATGACGACGCCGGTACCGTGATCGATGAAGAAGCGTCGGCCGATCCGGGCGCCGGGGTGGATGTCGATGCCGGTGCGCGCGTGCGCCCACTCGGTCATGATGCGCGCCATCATGGGCACCCCCAGGTCGTACAGCGCGTGCGCGATCCGGTACACGCTCACCGCCAGCACCCCGGGATAGGCGAGGATCACCTCGTCGAGACCGGTCGCGGCCGGGTCGCCGTCGAAGGCCGCCTGGACGTCGCGCACCAGCAGCGCGCGGATCTTCGGCAGCCGGCCGAGGAACACCTGGGTGACCTGGCGCGCGCGCGGCGCGCATTCGCGAAACTCCGCCGACGAATCCTCGCGTTCCCGTCCGTAGCACAGGCAGTGCTCCACCTCGCGCTCGATCCGCGGCGCAAGTTCGGTCACCTGCTGCACCAGGTGCTCCTTCAGCGTGTCGACCGACAGGTCGCGCCGGCCGAAGTAGCCCGGATACATGAGGTCGAGGATCGCCTCGAGGATCTCGACGATGGCCTCGCGCGAGGGCAGGAACCGGCGCGATATGCGCCGCGCGCGCTCGTCCGAGGTGTAGCTCGCGAGCAGCTGCGACGCGAGCTCCTCGAGCGCCGTGTCCGCGAAGACGTCCGCCGGAGCACCCATGGCGGCCCTCAGACCACCGCCTGCATCTTCTCGACCTCCTCGAACAGCCCTTCGAACAGGGCGCCCGAGAGGTAGCGCTCGCCGGCATCCGGCAGGATCACGACGATGGTCTTGCCCGCCGCGGCCGGCTCCTTCGCCACGCGCAGCGCCGCCGCCATTGCGGCGCCGCACGAGATGCCGCACAGGATGCCCTCCTCGCGCGCGAGGCGGCGCGCGGTCGCGATCGCCTCCTCGTTGCCCACCTGCTCGACCCGGTCGATCAGCGACAGGTCGAGGTTCTTCGGGATGAAACCCGCGCCGATGCCCTGGATCTTGTGCGGCGAGGGCGCCAAGGGCTGCCCCGCCAGGGTCTGGCTGATGACCGGGGAGCCGGCCGGCTCGACCGCGACGGTGACGATGGGCCTGCCGCGCGTGCCCTTGAGGTGCCGCGAGACCCCCGTGAGCGTGCCGCCGGTGCCGACGCCCGAGACGAACACGTCCACCTGCCCGGCGGTGTCCTCCCAGATCTCCGGCCCCGTGGTCTTCTCGTGGATGGCGGGATTCGCCGGATTCTCGAATTGCCGCATCAGCACGTACTTGCCGGGCTCCGCCGCGGCGATCTCCTCCGCCTTGGCGATCGCGCCCTTCATGCCCTTCGCGCCGGGCGTGAGCACCAGCTTCGCGCCGAAGGCGATCAGCACCTTGCGCCGCTCCATGCTCATGGTGTCGGGCATCGTGAGCACGCAGCCGTAGCCGCGCGCGGCGGCGGCGAAGGCGAGCGCGATGCCCGTGTTGCCGCTGGTCGCCTCCACGATCGCCATCCCCGGCTTGAGCACGCCGCGCTCCTCGGCGTCCCATACCATGGCCGCGCCGATCCGGCACTTGACCGAGTAGGCGGGATTGCGCCCCTCGATCTTGGCGAGCACCGTGGCACCGCTCCCCGCGGCCAGCCGGTTGATCCGGACCAACGGGGTGCGGCCGATGGACCGGGTGTTGTCTTCGAATATGCGCATGGGACACCTCTGCTGGGGCGGGTTCGGCCCGGCCTGATTTTCCTCCCAAGGCGGGGGGAAATACCATAGAAGTTGGTTATGAGCCCCTCTCCGGCGGTTATATCGCCGGGGCGGCACACTCGCGCGGGCCCGGTCAGCCCGGCTGCGGGATCATCGACAGGCGCTGCGGGCGGCCGACGACGAACCCTTGCGCGAAGTCGATGCCCATGCCCGTGACCTTGTCGAGGGACTGCTGATCCTCGACCTGCTCGGCCACGATGCGAAAGTGCAGGCTGCGCGACAGCTCGATCATCGCGGTCACCATGGCCTGGTTGACCGCGTCGGCCGCGAGGTTGCGGATGAAGGAGCCGTCGATCTTCAGGTAGTCCATCGGCAGGGTCTTCAAGGTCGACAGCGAACTCAGGCCGCTGCCGAAATCGTCGAGCGCGAACTCGCAGCCCATGCCGTGCAGCACCTCGATGAAACGGCGCGCGTGGTCGATGTTCGCCGCCACCGAGCTCTCGGTGACCTCGAAGCAGATGTCGGCCGGATTCGCGCCGGTGTGGTCGAAGCACTCGACCACGAACTCCAGGAAGTCGCCGTCCGCGAGCGTCTGGCCGGCGACGTTGATCGCGACGCTGCGGCCGGGCGGCACCTTCAAGCCGCCCCGGCCGAGCGCCGAGAGCACCGCCTGCACCACCCAGCGGTCGACGTGCGGCATGAGCCGGTAGCGCTCCGCGGCGCGGAAGAACTCCGAGGGCGGCGTGTCGGGCTCGCCGTTCTGGCCCTTCAGGCGCACGAACACCTCGAGCGCCGGGCCGCGGACGCCGCCGATGCGCGTGTGCACGATGGGCTGGTAGTACAGCTCGAACTTGTCGTCGCGCAGCGCGCTCTGCAGCCTCTGCAGCCAGTGGATCTCGCCGCTGTGGCGCGCGCTCGCCTCCTCGCGCGCCGAATACACGTGCAGGTGCACCCCGCCCGCCTTCTTCGCGACGTAGCAGGCCGAGTCGGCCGAGCTCATGATGTCCTCGATGCCGCCGACGCCGCGGCCGAGCTCCACCAGGCCGATGCTCACCCCGACGTTGAATATCTTGTCCTTCCACACGAATCGATAGTCGTTGACCGAACGCACGACGTCGTCGGCGATCTGCCGCGCCTTGTCGAGCGGACAGCCGACCAGCAGCAGCGCGAACTCGTCCCCGCCGATGCGCGCGACCGTGTCCGAGTCGCGCACCGCCTCCTTGATGATCGAGGCCACCTCGCGCAGCATGTTGTCGCCCGCGGTGTGGCCGCAGGTGTCGTTGACCACCTTGAAGCGGTCGAGGTCGAGATAGCACAGCGCGTGCACCGTGTCGCCGTTCTGCGCGGATTCGAGCGACTCCTGCAGGCGCCGCTCGAACTCCCGGCGGTTCACGAGGCCGGTGAGCGCATCGTGGCTCGCCTGGTAGGTCATCTGGCGCGTCAAGCCGCGCATCTCGCTGGCATCGTGCAGCACCAGCACGAGACCGAGCGTCTCCCGGGCCTCGGAGCGCAGCGGCGTGACGCTGAGCTCGACCGAGCGCTCGGCGCCGCCGGCGGCCGGCACCAGCACCGAGCGGCGGCCCATCGTGATCCGCCCGCCGGCCGCCAGCGCCTTGCGCACCGGATCACCGAGCGACCGGCGGTCGGCCTCGTCGATCAAACCGGCGACCTCGATGAACGTCTTGCCGAGCACCTGGACCGAGCGCTGCCCGAGCAGCGCCTCGGCGGCGTGATTCAAATAGTCGATGCGCCCCTCCGCGTCGACGGTGACCACGCTCTCGGCCATGGCGTCCAGGGTGGCGACCGCGCGGGTGCGCGCCGCGCCGGAACCCGGAGCCGCGTGCGCATCGACGCCGGGGGCCGCGGGACGCGGCAGCATCTCGAGCGCGGTGAGCAGCAGCGCCGAGTCCTCCTCCACGCCGATCAGGCTGCTGGCGAGCTCGACGCGCGCGATCTCGCCCTGCGCGGCCTTCAGCTCGACCTCGTAGCGTTCCGCCGCCGGCTCGCCGGCGAGGCGGCGGCGCAGATTGTTCTGCACCAGGTCCACGTACTCCGGCACCACGAAGTCCGAGAGCGGCCGGCCGATGACCTGCTCGGCCGGGAGCCCGAGCAATTCGAGGAACCTCGGGTTCGCGAACAGGATCTCCCGGCGGTGGATCAGCACGGCTTCGTGCACCGACTCGACCAGGCGCTGGAAGGTCTGCTCGCGATCCTGGAGCCGGGCGCCCCGCCGTTCGAGGTTGTCGAGCAGCTGATTGACCGCCGCGGCGAGCTGGCCGAGTGCCTCGGGTCTGCCCTCGAGCCCGAGCCGCTCGGGCACGCCGGTCTGGCGCGTCAGCCGCCAGATCTGCTCGGCGAAGTCGAGGACGGCGCGATCCTGCCGCCGCTTGCGTGCGAAGAGCACGGCGGCGCCCACTGCCAGCAGAGCCGAGGTCGAGAACCAGAGAGCGGCAGAGGACAGGAGCAACGAGGACCTCTATGAACGACGCTTCACCCCGGCGCTCAAGATGTGGATTCCCTCGCGGGTCGGACGCGCCGCGTCGCCGTTCACGAGAGGATACCGCATGGGACTCGCGCAGCCTGCCGAAATTGACCATAATGACGGGTCTTAAATTCGAGAGGTCGAGACGCGATGGACAACCTGATCGCACGACGTCAGATGGTGGAACAGCAGATCCGGACCTGGGAGGTCCTCGACGCGCGGGTGCTCGACGCGCTCGCGGCGGTTCCGCGCGAGGCGTTCGTGCCCGCCGCGTATCGCGAGACCGCGTTCGCGGACGCGCCGATTCCCATCGGTTGCGGCCAGGTGATGCTGGCGCCCAACCTGCAGGGCCGGATCCTGCAGGCGCTGGCCCCGGAGGCCCGGGACCGCGCGCTCGAGGTCGGCACCGGCACGGGCTATCTGAGCGCCGTTCTGAGCCTGCTCGCCGGGCCGACGCGCTCGTTCGAGATACATCCGCAGCTCGCGCGCGCGGCGGCGGCCAACCTGGCGGCGGTGCCCCGGGCCCGCGTCGAGATCGAGACCCGGGACGCGCTCGACGGCGCGGCGCTCGGCGAATACGACGTCATCGCGGTCACCGGATCGCTGCCGGTGTACGACGACCGTTTCGAGCGCGCGCTCGCGGTCGGCGGGCGGCTGTTCGCGGTGGTGGGGCCCGCGCCGGTGATGGAGGCCGTCCTGGTGCGGCGCGTGGGCGAGAACGAGTGGCTCCGCGAGAGCCTGTTCGAGACCCGGATCGACGCGCTGATCAACGCCGCGGCCGCGCCGCGCTTCGTGTTCTGATGGTCAAGGAACTCACCCCCCGGGAATTCGTGGAGCGGCGCGCCGGCGGCGCGCGGCTGACCCTGGTCGACGTGCGCGAGCCCTGGGAGATCGAGCTGGCGCCGGTGCCCGCCGATCTCACGCACATTCCGATGGGCCAGATCCCCGATCGACTGGGCGAACTCGACCCGGCTCAGCCGACCGTGGTGATCTGCCGATCCGGCGGCCGCAGCCTCCAGGTTGCGAGTTTCCTCGAGAGCCGCGGATTCGCCGAGGTGTACAACCTCGCGGGCGGCATCCTGGAGTGGTCCCGGGACCTCGACCCGGGCATCCGCCGCTACTGAGGCGCCGGCGGGCCGGCCAGCGGCCCGATGAGCTCGAGCAGCCGCCCGAGCGCGCCGCGATTGCCCTCGATCATAGCCTGCGCGGCCGCGCCCATGCGCCGCCGCGCCTGCGGCTCGTCGATCAGCCGGACGAGCGCCGCACCCAGGGCCGCCTCGTCCTCGACCCGGACCGCGCCGCCGTGCGCGAGCAGCTGGCGAGCCACGTCGGCCGCGTTGGCGGTGTACGGACCGGTGAGCACGGCCAGGCCGAGCGCCGCCGGCTCGAGCAGGTTGTGGCCGCCCACCGGCACGAGGCTCCCGCCGACGAACGCCACGTCGGCCGCGGCGTACAGCGCCGCCAGCTCGCCCACCGTATCCACCAGCAGCACCTGGGTGTCCGGCCGCACCGCCTCGGCGGCGCTGCGCCGCTGGAAGCGCACCCCGCGCCGCGCCAGCAGTTCGGCCACGGCCGCGAAGCGCTGCGGGTGCCTCGGAACCAGCAGGAGCAGCGCACCCGGGCGACGCGCCTCGAGCCGCCCGTGCGCGCCGAGCGCCATCTCCTCCTCGCCCGCGTGCGTGCTGCCGGCGATCCAGGTCGCGCGCTCCCCCCAGAGCGCGGCGCGCAGCGCCCGCCCGCGCGCGGCGGCCTCGGCGGGCGGCGGCGAGTCGAACTTGAGATTCCCGACCACGTGCAGCGCGCCGTCCGCCGCGCCCACGGCCGCGAAGCGGCGCGCGTCCTCCGGCGTCTGCGCCGCGACCACCGCGGCGCCGGCGAGCGCGTCGCGGAACAGGCCGCCGAACCGCTGGTAGCGGCGCACCGATCTCTCGGAGATCCGGGCGCTCGCGAGCACGAGGGGCACGCCGCGCACCCGGCAGGCGTGATACAGGTTCGGCCACAGCTCGGTCTCCATCACCACCGCGAGACGCGGCCGGATGCGCTCGAGCAGACGGCGCATCGACCCGCCCAGGTCGTAGGGCAGGAACCGGACCTCGCCCTTGCCGGCCCATCCGTGCCACCAGCGGGTGTCGGTCCTCGCCGGCACCAGCATGACCACCGTGGCGCCGCCACGGCCGGCGTAGAAGCCTTTCTCGACCCACTTGCCTACCGAC
>JAJXZV010000030.1 GCA_021779875.1 Pseudomonadota bacterium | reverse complement strand
GCCGTCGCGGATCGCCTGCGCCGTGGCCTTCGGGTCCCGGTAATAGCCCTTCATCACGAGATTGCCGCGGGCGACGATCTCGCCGAGCGAGACGCCGTCCCGCGGCACCTCCGCGCCCTGCTCGTCTACCACCCGCACTTCGCCCGCGGTGATCACCTCGACCCCCTGCCTCGCCTTGAGCGCGGCGGCCTCGGCGGCGTCGAAGCCGGCGTGCTCCGGACGCAGTTCGCACGCCGTGATCAGCGGCGAAGTCTCCGTGAGTCCGTAGGCGTGGGTGATGCTCCAGCCGAGCTCGCTCTCGATGCGGCGGATGGTGGCCGCAGCCGGCGCGGCGCCGGCGGTCAGCACCCGCACGCCGCGCGGCAGGCGCCGGCGGCCCTCCTCCGGACCGTTGGCGATGGCGATCAGCACGGTCGGCGCCGCGCACAATACGGTGGCACGCTCCTCCGCGATCAGCGAATACACCGCGGCCGGTTCGGGCCGCGGCAGGCACAGGTGAACGGCCGCGGCCGCGGTCACCGTCCAGACGAAGGTCCACCCGTTGGCGTGGAACATGGGCAGCGTCCACAGGTAGCGGTCGCCGGTGCGCATCGGAAAATGCACCAGTGCGCCGACCGAGTTCATCCACGCGTTGCGGTGGGTGATCATCACCCCCTTCGGACGCGAGGTCGTGCCGCTCGTGTAATTGATGGCGAGCACGTCGGTCTCGCGTACGGCGGCGGCCGGGC
Source organism: Pseudomonadota bacterium (assembly GCA_021779875.1). Taxonomy (GTDB): domain Bacteria; phylum Pseudomonadota; class Gammaproteobacteria; order Steroidobacterales; family Steroidobacteraceae; genus Bog-1198. Next base: position 6,005 of record JAJXZV010000030.1, on the reverse strand, counting down.
ACTCGCGCGGCGCGGCCGCGAGCAGCGACTCGTAGTCCAGCCAGGCTCCGCGCGCGGCGCCGAAGGCCACGAAGTGGCGCACCCGCCGCAGCCCGCGGGCGATGGAGTCCACCGCGTCCAGGTGATCCGGATGCGCGCACACCACCGTGGCACCGCTGTGGCGGATCAGATAGTCGAAGTCGCCCGCGGCCAGCCGGAAGTTCAAGGGCACGATGACCGCGCCGAGCTGCGGGATGGAGTAGAAGCACTCGAGCAGCGCATGCGAGTTCGGCGAGAGCACCGCCACCCGATCGCCCTTGCGCACGCCGAGGGCCGCGAAGGCCGCCGAGGCGCGATCGCAGCGCGCGAGGAACTCCGCGTAGCTGAACCGCCGGCCGGCGTCGACCACGGCCTCGCGCTGCGGATGGAGCTTGCGCGCACGGCGCGCGAATTCGAGCGGCGTCAACGGGGTTTCCATGCCGGCCTCACTCCCCTGGTGCGGATGCCTGCCCGAGGCGCCGTGCGGCGGAGCCGAGCGCCGCGCACAGAAGGCGTGCCCATCGCTCCTGACCCTCGGGCTCCCGGACCAAGTCCTGGCGGATCTCGATCTCGACGTGCAGCAGACCGCGAGCCTCGGCGTGGCGCGGCACGGTGTAATCCGTGGCATCGCTCAGGAAGTACGGTTCGTTCTCCGCGACCACCAAGCCAGGCTCGCGCCGCAGCGCCTCGAGCAGCGCCATCGCGAAGCGCCGGTCGCGATGGTAGAGCACCGCCGCGTGCATTTCGCGGCGCACGCCCTTGAAGACGTCGGTCATGGTGTGCTGCGCGACCAGGATGGTCCTGCGGCCGGCCGCGAGCCGCGCGTCGAGCACAGCCCGCAGGCGGGCGTGATAGGGATCGAAGATCTCCCGGCGCCGCGACCACCGTTCCCCGTCCGTGAGGCCGACGTTGCCGGGGATGTCGATGAGCTCCCCCACCGTGGGGATCGAGGTGGGCACGGCGGGGTCGCGATTGCAGTCGATGACCAGCCGGGAATATTCCTGCGCGATGAGCGGCGCGCCGAGTCCGGCGGCCAGGCGGCGCGCCACCTCGAAGGCGCCGATGTCCCATGCGATGTGCCGCTCGAGCTCCGCGGCCGGCAGCCCGAGGTCGCCCAGGCGCCGGGGAATGCGCCGGCCGGCGTGATCGACCACGATCAGGAAGTCCGAGAGCCGATCGAGTCCCTCCTCTCGGACGGGCGGGGGTTCGTCGGGGCCGAGCAGCGGCCTGGCTTCGGTGGGCATCAGCATGGCGGCGTCCGCAAGACTACCACGAGCCTGCGCCCCCCGATGCGCGCGCGCAAAAGCCGCGCTGCCGGTCTCGGAAGCGGCGCCACTCGAACGGGGAGTGGGCTCGAGTGGCGCCCGGACCGGCAGCGGGGTGGAACGCCTACGCCTTGGGCCCGAGCGACTGCAGGTACAGCGCCACGGCCTCCATCTCCTCCGACTTCATGCCCTGGGCGACCCCGTGCATGACCGCGACGTTGCGCAGATTGCTCTGGAAGGACTTCAATTGCTTGATCAGGTACTGCGAGTGCTGTCCCGCGAGGCGTGGGAAAGCATCGCTGCCCTCCGCGCCCGGGCCGTGACAGGTCGCGCAGGCGGGGATGCCGTTCGCCGGATCCCCGTTCAGGTACAGGTCCTTGCCGTGCGCCAGGGCGGGACCGCCCACGAGTTTGCCCGCCTCGGGCTTCTGGCGGCTGTAGTAGTCCGCAAGGCCCGTGATGAGGTCGTCATCCAGGGTCGCGGCCATGCCCCACATGTAGCCGAGCGCGTCCGGATCGCCGCGCGTCTGCGCCTTGAAGGCGTGCATCTGCGCGGCCAGGTAGTTCGCGTGCTGCCCGGCGAGCACGGGATATTTCGGCAGGATGCTGTGACCCTCCGGCCCGTGACAGTTCTCGCAGGTACCGATCGCCACCTTCCTGGCGGCGGCGCGGGTGGCCGCGTCCAGATCGTCGGCGTGGGCGCTGACGAGCAGCACCGAAGCCGCCAGGCCGAGGAGTATCGAGAGATGTCTTTGACTCATGATTCTTGCCCTTGTGATTCTTGATTTCAGGCCGGCTCAATAGACCAGCCAGAACAGCAGGTACGTGGTGTCGTTCGCCGAGGCGTTGCGATTGAAGCCGTCGTAGTTCGTGCTCGCACCATTGAACTTGCCGAAGTGGGTGTACTGCAGCGACAGCTTCATGTTCAGCCAGGGCACGTAGTTCAGCTCGCCGACCCAGCCCGTGGTCTCGGGGCTGCCGTTCGCGCTCGTGACCACGCCCGGTGCGACCGGCGCGGGATAGAGCACGTTGTCGATGCTCCCCGTGGTCGCGAAATGCGCGAGCGTGCCGCCGTACTTGCGCTGGTAGTAGTAGTTCGCATTGACGCGCGTCGTGGTCAGCGTGTCGCGCGAGTTCGCCGACGCGCCGGCCGCGTAGCTCGCGTCCAGGTTCATGTTCTCGTGGATGCGGGTGCCCGTCAGCGAGAACACGTGCTCGTCCGCGATGAACTGGTACTGGAAGTCCTCGGCCACGTCACGGAACTCGTTGAACGGTCCGCTCAGCAGCGCGGGAGCGGTCGTGGTCCCGCCGCCCGGGTACAGCTTGAAGGTCGCGCCGTAGGTGCCGACCTCGAGGGAGTTTCGGCCCCAGTTGTACTCGTAGGCCAGGCGGAAGTACGGCGCGGAGCTGCGCAGCACGTTGGAGGTCGTGCCGTCCAGGGGTCCGGCGGCGCCGCTGACCGGGTTGACCGCGCCCTGCTTGGCCGAGCGGTACACCCCCAATTCCGCGTACAGCTGCTCGTTCCACATGGCGTAGGCGCTGATGCCCGCCACGTCCTGCGCGAGCGTGCCGTCGATCTGCGTCCCCGCGATCGGCGACACGCCGGCATTGGTGCCCGCGTACGGAAAGCCGAAGGCCGGGGTGCTGTTCCACAGATCCTGCACGGTCGGGTTGTTGTTGATCGTCAACCCGTAGACCAGGCTCTTGTCGTTTTCGAAGATGAAGTTGTTCGCGTACCGGATGTCCGTGTTGTCGATCCCGATGGTTCCCGAATCATTGCCGTAGGTGATCTGCAGGAAGGCGCCCACGTGCGGGGCGATCTTGCCGGCGTAGAAGATGCTGAATTGCTGCGGGAAGTCCACGGTGCCGCTCTGCGAATGGCCGGGCGCGCCGGTGCCGTCCGGTAGCGGCTTCGCCAGCTGCGTGTACGAGACCTGGATCATCGCCGACAACGGCGGCAGATCCGCGAGCGACAGCATCTCGTCCTTCTTGGCCGTGATGCCGCGCACCTGCTTGAGGTTGTCGAGCGTGTAGCCGTTCGCCTTGAACATCCGCCCGAAGTGATTCAGTTCCGGATATACCGTGTGGCAGGCCTCGCAGGTCATTCCCGTCTGCCGCGCGAAGCTCGGCACCGCGTGCGCCATCGGCGTCGCGAGCAGTGCGGCCAGCGCCGCCAAGGTCGATCCCGTAGCCCGTAGCCCAATTGTTCGTCTCATTGTGTCATTCCTTCGATATCTTCTTGAAAGACGGCGGAATGATAGGCAGGGGCGGCGGCACGGGCAATCCGCAATATATCAGGGCGATTGTGGAAACTACCTAGGCCATGCTCCCGGCGAGGTTAGAATGGCGCTTGCATGAACGACACGGACTGGAAGCGCAAGCATCTCGACAGCTTGCGCGAGATGGAAATCGAGGAGCGCCGCTGGCGCGCGGCCGAGCAGACGCTGCGCCGGCTGATCGCCCGCCTGTGCGCGGTGGCGCACGGGGCTGCTCCCGAGCTCGACGCACGGCTCGCGGCGCTCGCCGACGCGACCCGGCGCGATGCCGAGCCCGACGAGATGTGGGAGTTGAGCGAGCGGCTCACGGACACGGCGCGGATGATCCCGGACACGCCCCCGGCGCCCGCGCCCGAGGGCGTCGCCGAGCTCGACGCCCATCGGTTCGGGGAACTCGTGCTGCGCCTCGCGGAACGCCTGAGCGCGGCGCTACCCGGCGCCGAGACCGCCGCGCTCGAGCCTCTGCGCGCCGCGCTGGACGGCGGGGCCCCCGCGACCGATCTGCTGGTGCTGCTCGAGGCGGCCGTCGACGGCATCGCGGCGCACGCCGCCGCCCTGAACCGCGAGCGCGACGTGGCCGCGGCCATCCTGCATCAGGTCGAGGCGCGCCTCGCGGAGATGACCGCCTACCTCGCGGGCGCCGGCACCGCCCGCCGCGAGGATCACGAGGCGACCGAGTCCTTCAACGTCGACGTGCTCACGCAGGTGTCCCGTCTCTCGGACGAGGTGCGCGCCGGGAATGACCTGGACGCGCTGCGCGCTCTGGTGTCCGGCCGGCTGGAGGCCGTGGGCGCGAGCCTCGAAGCCTTTCGTGCCCGCGAGGAGCGACGCTTCCACGAACAGGACGGGCGCGACCGGCAGATGCGTGAACGCATCGGCGAACTCGAGCTGCAGATGCACGACCTGGGGCGGCAGCTCGACGCCGAGAAGCGGCGCGCGCGCATCGATCCGCTCACCCGCGTCGCGAACCGCGCATCCTTCGACGAGCGTCTGGCGCAGGAGCTCGCGCGCGTGCGGCGCACGGGCGGGCCGACGGTCCTCCTGGTCTGGGACGTGGACCGTTTCAAGGCGGTCAACGACGCCCACGGGCACCGGGCTGGGGACGCCCTGCTGCGCACCGTGGCCGAATGCCTCGGCCGCAATCGGCGCGAGGTCGACTTCCTGGGGCGCTACGGCGGCGAGGAATTCGTGATGCTGCTGACCGGTTCCGGGCTCGCCGAAGCGCACGGCGTCGCCGAGTCCGCCCGCGGCGCGGTTGCCGCCCTGAAGATGCATTTCCGGGGCACGCCCGTGGCCATCACGATTTCCTGCGGGCTGACTCAGCTGCGGCCGGACGACACGGCCGCGACCGCGTTCGAGCGCGCCGATGCGGCCCTGTATCGCGCCAAGCAGGAGGGGCGCGATCGCTGCGTCGCCGATTGACGCAGACCCTTCCCCGCCCGCCTCAGGCCGCCTCGACCTCGACCAGGCAGTCGTAGAACGTCGGCGCGCGGCCGAGATCCGTGAGCGCCTCGCCGCTGGTCAGCTCGTTCGCGTTCCGGCCGTCGGGCGTGAGTTTCTTCCACCACACCGAGAGCGCCACCACCACCCCCGGCCGCGCCCGGTCGCTGACGCGCGCCCGCAGCTTCAGGCTCCCCCGGTCGTTGAACACGCGCACCCAGGCGCCCTCGCCGATGCCGCGCCGTGCCGCGTCGGCCGGGTGGATGTCGAGCCAGGGCTCCCCCTCCACCGCCCGCAGGCTCGCCACGTTCACGAAGGTGCTGTTGAGGAAGTGGCGCGCCGGCGGCGAGATCATCGCGAGCGGGTAGCGCGCGGCGAGCGCGCTGCGGGTGTCCTCGTGAGGCGCGATGTAGTCGGGCAGCGGATCGAGGCCCAGCGCCTCCGCCCTCGCCGAGCGGAACTCCACCTTGCCCGAGGGCGTGTCGAAGCCGCCGCGCGCGAACCGCGCCGTGCCGGCGGGCGGACCGACGCGCTGCCAGCCCGCCCTGCGCACCTCGTCGAAGTCCCAGTCGCCGCGCATCGCCGCGCGTGCGATGGTCTCGTCGCTGTCCGCGAAACACGGGTCGGCATATCCCATGGCCCCCGCCAGCCGCCGGAAGATCTCCGTGTTGGGCAGCGATTCGCCCAGCGGCCGGATGGCCGGGTTGTTGGCCACCAGGTAGTAGTGCCCGTACGGCTTGACCACGTCCAGATGCTCGAGCTGCGTGGTGGCGGGCAGCACGATGTCCGCGTGATCGGCCGTGTCGGTGAGAAAATGCTCGAGCACGACGGTGAACAGATCCTCGCGCGCGAAACCGCGCGCCACGCGCGCCGAATCCGGCGCCACCGCCACCGGATTGGAGTTGTAGACGATGAGCGCGCGGATCGGCGGATCCGCCGCCTCGAGAGCGGCCCCGATGGTCGCCATGTTCACCGTGCGCGGCCGGCGACCCGCCAGCAAGTCGGGG
>JAJXZV010000324.1 GCA_021779875.1 Pseudomonadota bacterium | reverse complement strand
GCCGTTTCGTCGCGCCGCATATTGATGCCGATCGCGGTGAATCCGACCTACCGCTCGGTGGCGCGGGCCATCGCCGGCAACCAGGACCTGGTCTTCGATCCGGTGCCCTTCGATCGGACGCAGGGGTGCACGCCGCTTGCCGCCCTGGAGGCGCACGCCGGCGAGGAGCACGCCGCGCTGGTGATCCAACAGCCGAATTTCTTCGGCAACCTGGAGGAGGTCGACGAGCTGACCGATTGGGCGCACCGGCGCCGGTGCCTGGTCATCGCCGTCGTCAACCCCACCTCGCTCGCGCTGTTGAAGCCTCCGGGAGAGTGGGGCCGCGACGCCAGCCCGGGACGCGGCGCGGACATCGTGTGCGGCGAGGGGCAGCCGCTCGGCGTGCCGCTGGCCGGCGGCGGGCCCTACTTCGGATTCATGGCGACGCGCATGGCGCACGTGCGCCAGATGCCGGGCCGCATCGTCGGGCGCACCCTGGATGAGAGCGGTCGGCCGGGCTTCGCGCTGACGCTGCAGGCGCGCGAGCAGCACATCCGCCGCAGCAAGGCGACCTCCAACATCTGCACCAACCAGGGGCTGGCGGTGACGGCGGCCACCGTCTACCTGTCGCTGCTCGGCGCGGCCGGCCTGGAACGCGTGGCCGTCGCGAGCGCCCAGCGCACCGCCGAGCTCGCGCGGGCCCTGACGCGGATCGCAGGCGTCACCCAGGCCTTCTCGGCGCCGCGCTTCCACGAGGCGGTGCTGCTGCTCGATCGACCCGTGGCGCCGGTGCTCGCGGCGCTCGCCGCGCGCGGCATCGCCGGCGGGCTCGACCTCTCGGCGCCGTATCCGGAACTCGGCCACGCGCTGCTGGTGTGCGCGACCGAGACCAAGACGGCCGGCGACCTGGATCTGTACGCGGCTGCGCTGGCCGAGGCGATGCACGGGCGGCGTGCGGCGCGCGGCGCCGCGTGAGGGGGATGCAGATGAGCGAACTTGGATTGCGCGAGCCGTTGATATTCGAGGCGAGCCGCCCGGGGCGCGGCGCCGGGACGCAGTTTCCGCGGATCTCGGGCGAACCGCCCGCGGTGCCGGCGCACCTGCGGCGGACGGCGCCGCCGCTCCTGCCGGCGGTGTCGGAGCTGCAGGCCGTGCGGCATTTCACGCGTCTGTCGCAGATGAACTTCTCGATCGACACGCACTTCTACCCGCTCGGCTCCTGCACCATGAAGTACAACCCGAAGGCCTGCAACACGCTGGCGATGCTGCCGGAATTCCTCGGCCGCCATCCGCTCGGCGCCGCGCCGCAGGGATTCATGGCCTGCCTGCACGACTTGCAGGAGATGCTCCGGGAGATCACCGGAATGCGGGCCGTCAGCCTCACGCCCATGGCGGGTGCGCAGGGGGAATTCGCCGGCGTGGCCATGATCCGCGCCTACCACCGCGATCGGGGCGACCTCGCGCGCACGGAGATCATCGTGCCGCAGGCGGCGCACGGAACGAATCCGGCCACCGCGGCCATGTGCGGCTTCGAGGTTCGGGAGGTGCCCTGCGGTCCCGACGGGGACATCGACATGCAGGGGCTGCAGGCCGCGCTCGGCGAGCGCACCGCGGGGATCATGCTCACCAATCCTTCGACCCTCGGCGTGTTCGAGCACCGAATCGCCGAGGTGGAGCGGCTGGTGCATGCGGCGGGCGGGCTGCTGTACTACGACGGCGCGAACCTGAACGCCATCCTGGGCAAGGTGCGGCCGGGCGACATGGGCTTCGACGTCATTCACATGAACCTGCACAAGACCTTCTCCACCCCGCACGGCGGCGGCGGACCGGGCTCCGGCGCGGTGGGGGTCGGCGAGCGGCTGGCGGCCTATCTGCCCGTGCCGGTCGTGGGCCGCGAGGACGGGCGCTACCGCTGGCTGGACGAGAAGGACCTGCCGCGCTCCATCGGCCGCTTGTCGGGGTTCATGGGCAATGCCGGCGTCAATCTGCGCGCCTACGTCTACATGCGGATGCTGGGCCGCGAGGGCATGCCGCGGGTCGCCGAGTTCGCCACGCTCAACGCGAACTACCTGATGAAGCGGCTGCAGGCGGCGGGCTACGAAGCGGCCTATCCGCAGCGCCGGGCGAGCCACGAGTTCATCATCACCTTGAAGCGCGAGCACCAGCTCCACCAGATCACCGCGATGGACGTGGCCAAGCGCCTGCTCGACTACGGTTTTCACGCCCCGACCACCTATTTCCCGCTGCTGGTGCCGGAGTGCCTGCTGATCGAGCCCACCGAGACGGAGAGCAAGGAGGATCTCGACCGCTTCTGCGAGGCGATGGCGGCCATCCGGCGGGAGATGCAGCACGATCCCGGGAAACTCACCGGCGCTCCGCATACAATGCCGGTCAGGCGGCTGGACGACGTGCGCGCCGCGAAACAGCTCGACCTGGCCTGGAAGCCGGCGATGAGCGCCTGAGCGCCGAAGCGCCCCCGCGGGCGGCGGCCCGCCTTCGGGAACCGCGGGCCGGCTCCACTGGTCCGATCACCCGCGTCGCTGAGTTTCACGAAATCCCGCAAGGAACGGCATGCCCCGCAAATTTCCACCCGCCGCGCTGATCGCGTGGCTGTCGATCTGCTCCGCCGCCCACGGCGCCCCGGCGCCGGCCAAGGCGCGTCCGGCGCCCGTGCCGAGCGCGGCCGGCTGGGCGCAGACCCTCGAACGGATCTCGAGCGGGGTCGTGAGCATCCAGATCGACAGCACGCGCGCCTTCGACACCGAGTGGAATACGACCGCGCAGGCCACCGGCTTCGTGATCGACGCGAAGCGCGGCCTGATCCTGACGAATCGCCACGTGGTCACGCCCGGACCGGTGACCGCCCAGGCGATATTCCAGAATCGCGAGGAGGTGCCGCTGTACCCCGTGTATCGCGATCCGGTGCACGACTTCGGCATCTACCGTTACGATCCGGGGAAGCTGCGCTTCATCAGGCCGGCGCAGCTGCCCTTGTACCCGGCGGGCGCGGTGGTCGGCCGGGAGATCCGCGTGGTCGGCAACGACGCGGGCGAACAGTTGTCGATTCTCGCCGGCACCCTGGCCCGCCTCGACCGCGAGGCGCCGGAATACGGGTACGGCAAGTACAACGATTTCAACACCTTCTACTACCAGGCGGCGTCGGGCACGTCCGGCGGGTCGTCGGGATCGCCGGTCATCGACATCGAGGGCCGAGTGGTCGCGCTGAACGCCGGCGGCGCCACCGGCGCGGCTTCGAGCTTCTACCTGCCCCTCACCTCCGTGACCCGCGCGCTGCGTTACATCGACGCGGGCAAGCCGGTGCCGCGCGGCACGCTCGAAACCGTGTTCAAGTACACGCCCTACGACGAGTTGCGGCGCCTGGGGCTCGAATCGCGCACCGAGGCGGCCATACGACACGGCTACCCGTACCTCACCGGCATGCTGGTGGTGGCCGAGGTGCAGCCCGGGTCGCCCGCCGACGGGCTGCTCGCGCCCGGCGACATCCTGCTGACCATCGACGGCCGGCCCGTGCCGGAGTTCTTCGCGCTCGAGGAGATCCTGGACGAGCGCGTCGGCGGCACGATCCGCCTCGAGCTGCAGCGCGGCTCGCAGCGCATCGCTCACGAGTTGCCGGTGCGCTCGCTCGGGGACATCACGCCGGACGAGTACCTGGAGTTCGGCGAGGCGGTCGTGCACACCCTGTCCTACCAGCAGGCGCGGCACTTCAACCTGCCCATTCGAGGCGTGTACGTCGCCAATCCCGGCTACGTGTTCGGCAGCGCGGGCATCCCCCGGGGCGCCCTGATCGGCGCCTTCGACGGCAAGCCGATGCGCAGGCTCGAGGATTTCGAGGCGGCGCTGACGCATCTGGCGGACGGGGCGCGCGCCTCGGTGCGCTACGTGACGCTGGAGGATCCCCGCGCGGCGCAACTCAAGGTGATCCGCATGGATCGCCGCTGGTTCCCCGCGCGCAAATGCCGGCGCGACGATTCGCTGGGTGTCTGGCCCTGCGCGGGCATCGATCCGGGCCCGGAGGCCGGGCCGGCGGCGCCGGCCGCGACCCGCTTCGCCGAGACCGGCGATCCGCGGATCGACCGCCTGACCCCCTCGCTCGTGACGGTGACCTTCGACATGCCGTATTCGGTCTCCGGCGTGACTGAGAAGAATTACCACGGGACCGGCGTCATCATCGACGCGGCCCGGGGTCTGGTGGCGGTGGATCGCAACACGGTGCCGGTCGCCATGGGCGACGTGCGCGTCACGTTCGACGGCACGGTGGAGGTGCCGGGCAAGGTCGAGTTCATCCATCCGCTGCACAATGTGGCGATCGTTTCCTACGACCCCAAGTCGGTCGGCGACACCCCGGTGCGCAGCGCGACCTTCGTGACGCGGGAACTGCGGCCGGGCGACGACGTCTGGGTGATCGGCCAGCGCGGCGACTCGAAGGTCATGTCGCAGAAGACGCAGGTGGCGAGCATCGATCCGGTCGCCTTCCCGCTGTCGCGGACGCTGCGCTTCCGCGACAGCAACCTCGAGGCGGTGAGCCTGGTCAACGGCCCCAACGATTTCGACGGCGTGCTCACGGACGAGAAGGGGCAGGTGCTCGCGATGTGGTCGAGCTTCGCCTTCGAGTCGCAGCGCGAACTCGATCAGGTCAACCGGGGCGTCCCGGCCGAACTGGTGACCGAGACGATCGGGATCCTCGAGGACGGCCGCGTGCTGCACTCCTTCGAGGCGGAATTCGGCGTGCAGTCGCTCGCCGCCGCGCGCAAGCTCGGGCTGCCGGACGAATGGGTGCGGCGCTTGGAGGCGCACGGCCCGCAGCGGCGGCAGGTGCTCGGCATCGAGCGCCTGGTGGCCGGATCGCCGGCCGCCGCCGTGCTCGAGCCCGGCGACCTGCTGCTGGCGATCGACGGCGAGGTGGTGAACCGCTTTCGCGAAGTGGAGCGCGCGGTCCAGGCGCCCGAGGTCGGCGTCACCGTCTGGCGCGACGGCGCCGAGAAGACGCTGCGGCTGCGCACGGTCGCCCTGAACGGGCGGAACATCGATCGGGTGCTCATCTGGGCCGGCGCGACCCTGCAGGCCCCGCAGCGGGCGCTGGCGGTCCAGCGCGGCATGGCGCCCTACGGGGTGTTCGTATCGTATTTCTTCTACGGGTCGCCGGCCACGCACTACGGGCTGTTCGCCGGACGCCTGATCACCGAGGTCGACGGGCAGCCGACGGCCGATCTGAACGGGTTCCTGCGCGCGATCGGCGGCAAGGCGGATCGCGACTCGGTGCGGGTCAAGACGGTGAGCTGGAACGGCCAGACCGACGTCATCACCCTCAAGCTCGACAAGCACTATTGGCCGGCCTACGAGCTCGACCGTGAGCGCGACGGCTCCTGGCGGCGGGTGCCCATCGATCCGCCCGAGAGCGGCGCCGCCGCGACCCCTTGAGGCGTCCGCGCGCGAAAATCGGTACTGCGACACATTTTGCGGCGGCTCGCGGACCGCTCGGCGGTCGTGGATCCCGGCCGAGTCTTGTTATCATGAGGCAGTGGTGAGAGCAACCCAGACCGAAATCGAAGAGGCCGTCGAGGCGCTGCGCGCCGGGGAACTGGTCGTGTTCCCGACCGAGACCGTGTACGGTCTCGGCGCGAATGCGGCGAATCCCGCGGCGGTCGCGCGGATCTTCGAGGTCAAGGGGCGTCCTGCGGACCACCCGGTGATCGTGCATCTGGACAACCCGCGCTATCTGCACCGCTGGGTCGCGGAAATGCCGCCGGTCGCCGAGCGGCTCGCGGCGCAGTTCTGGCCGGGTCCGCTGACGCTCATTCTGCCGAAGGCGGCCAACGTGAACGACGTCGTCACCGGCGGGCAGAACAGCATCGGGGTGCGCGTGCCCTCCCATCCCATCGCGCAACAGCTGCTGACGGCCTTCGGCGGCGGCATCGCCGCCCCGTCCGCGAACCGCTTCGGGCGATTGAGCCCGACCAAGCCCGAGCACGTGCGCGAGGAATTCGGCGACACGGTGCGGGTGGTTCTCGACGGCGGCGAGGCGCAGATCGGCCTCGAATCGACGATCGTGTCCTGTCTCGACGGACGCGTGCAGCTGCTGCGTCCGGGGTTCATCACCCGCTCCCAGCTCGAGCAGGTGGTGGGCGAGGTCGCGGTGGGCGGGCCCGCGCCGCGCGCCCCGGGGGACCGCTCGATCCACTACGCTCCGGGCACGCCGCTCGAGATCGTCGCGGGCGACGACCTCGAGACGCGGGCCGGCGAGATGGTGGCCCGCCAGGAAAAAGTGGCGGTGCTCGCCATGCGCCCGCCGCTGCAGACCCAGCGCAACATGACCTGGATCAACGCGGGCAAGAAGCCCGACGCCTACGGCCACAACCTCTACAACCACCTGCGCACGCTGGATCGCGCGGGCTGCGCGCGCATCCTGGTGCAGGCGCCGCCGCAGGAGGAGCGCTGGGCCGCGGTGCTCGACCGCCTGCAGCGTGCGAGCGGCATGGCCGAAGACTCGCTCGAACTCAGCGCCGGCTGACGCCGCCGCCCCATGCTACAGACCGCCCGCGAGCTCGATCCGGCCGCCGATCCGTTCGCCGACGCATCGATCCGGCATCTGGTGGCGCGCTACGGATCGCCGCTGCTGATCATCGACGCCGAGCGGGTGCGCGGCCAGTATCGGCGCCTCGCGGCGGCGCTGCCGGGCGTCGCGCTGCACTACGCGCTCAAACCGTTGCCGCACCCGGCGCTGGTCGCGACGCTGCGCGAGGAGGGGGCCT
>JAJXZV010000108.1 GCA_021779875.1 Pseudomonadota bacterium | reverse complement strand
AGTACGAGAGGACCGGAGTGAACGCACCTCTGGTGTACCGGTTGTCACGCCAGTGGCACTGCCGGGTAGCTATGTGCGGACGGGATAACCGCTGAAAGCATCTAAGCGGGAAGCCCCCCCCAAGATAAGTTCTCCCTAGACCTTTAAGGTCTCTAAAGGGCCGTCGAAGACTACGACGTTGATAGGCTGGGTGTGTAAGCGCAGTAATGCGTTCAGCTGACCAGTACTAATTGCCCGTGAGGCTTGACCATATAACCCCAAGCGATCTGCCCCAAGTTGCGGATCGCGGTGGGGCACGACTACTCGACTGCGACGACATCATCGAAACGAATCACCGAATCTGCGATGGGGCGAGCCATGACTCGCCGCCACCGCGAACAGTTTGCCTGGCGGCCATAGCGAGTGGGAACCACCCGATCCCTTTTCGAACTCGGAAGTGAAAACGCTCTGCGCCGATGCTAGTGTCGGCTTTGTCGATGCGAAAGTAGGTCACTGCCAGGCTCTTAAACAAGCGAAACCCCCGCCGGGCAACCGGCGGGGGTTTTTCTTTTGGGGGACCGGTCTCCTTCAGGAAGCGGCGGCGGCGCCGCGCTGCCGGTCGGCAAGCGCCTGCGGCAGCCACCAATCCTCGACACGGGCCGCGAGCGACGCGGGATCCAGGCCCGCGTGCGCGAGGCAGCTGCCGCGCGTGCCGTGCTCGATGAAACGGTCGGGGATCCCGACGTGCAGGATCGGCAGGGTCATGCCGTCGGCCGCCAGGAGTTCGCCGACCGCCGAGCCGGCACCGCCGGCGACGGCGTTCTCCTCGATGGTGACCAAGGCGTGGTGCCGCTCCGCGAGCCCCAGCACCATCGCCTCGTCGAGCGGTTTCACGAAGCGCATGTTGACCAGCGTGGCGTCGAGCCTCTCGGCGATCCCATGGGCCGCGTCGAGCAGCGTGCCGAACACCAGGATCGCGAGTCCGCTGCGCCCTTCGCGGCGCAATTGCGCCCGGCCGAGCGGCAGCGCCGTCATCTGCTCGCGAATCGCCACGCCGGGTCCCGTGCCGCGGGGAAAGCGCACGGCGGCCGGCGCGCCGAGCGTGCTCGCGGTGTACAGCATCTGGCGGCACTCGTCCTCGTCCGCGGGCGCCATGATCACGAGGTTCGGAATGCAGCGCAGGAACGACAGGTCGTAGCCGCCCTGATGCGTGGCTCCGTCGCTGCCGACCAGGCCCGCCCGGTCCACGGCGAACACCACGGGGAGATTCTGCAGGCAGACGTCGTGGATGAGCTGGTCGTAGGCGCGCTGCAGGAACGTCGAATAGATCGCGACCACGGGCTTCAGCCCCTCGACGGCGAGACCCGCGGCGAACGTGACCGCGTGCTGCTCGGCGATCGCCACGTCGAAATAGCGGTCCGGAAAGCGCTTCGAGTATTCCACCATGCCCGAGCCCTCGCGCATCGCGGGCGTGATGCCGACGACGGCCGGATCCGCGGCCGCCATGTCGCACAGCCATTGGCCGAAGACCTGCGAGTACGTGGGTCCCGAGCTCTTCTCCTTGAAGATCGTGCCGCTCACCGGGTCGAACGGACCGGGTCCATGCCACTTGATGGGATCCGCCTCGGCCGGCGCGTAGCCCTTGCCCTTGCGGGTGACCACGTGCAGGAACTGCGGGCCGTCGAGCTGCCGGAGGTTGCGCAGGGTGCTCACCAGGGCCTTCAAGTCGTGGCCGTCGATGGGCCCGATGTAGTTGAAGCCCATCTCCTCGAACAGCGTGCCCGGAAGGACCATGCCCTTCAGGTGCTCCTCGGAGCGGCGCGCCAGCTCCCGCGCGGTGGGCATCTGCCTGAGCACCTGCTTGCCGCGTTCGCGAAAATGCGCGTAGGTGCGCCCGGAAAGCACGCGCGCGAGATAGTTCGACAGCGCGCCGACGTTCTCCGAGATCGACATGTCGTTGTCGTTGAGCACGATCAGCACGTTGGCGGGGAGCGAGCCCGCGTGATTCAACGCCTCGAACGCCATGCCGGCGGTGAGCGCGCCATCGCCGATGACGGCCACCACCCGGCGTTGCTCGCCGCGTTGCGCGGCGGCCACCGCCATGCCGAGCGCCGCGCTGATCGAGGTGCTCGAGTGGCCGACGCCGAACGTGTCGTACTCGCTCTCCGCGCGGGCCGGGAAGGGCGCGAGCCCGCCATCCTGCTTGATGGTGTGCAACTGCCGGCGGCGGCCGGTGAGCACCTTGTGCGGGTAGGCCTGATGTCCCACGTCCCAGACCAACCGGTCGTGCGGCGTCTCGAACACGTAATGCAGCGCGACCGTGAGTTCCACCGTGCCGAGGCCCGCGGCGAAATGGCCGCCGCGGGTGCTCACCGTGCGGATCAGGAAACGGCGCAGCTCGTCGGCCACCTCCGGCAGGCTTGTCGCAGGCAAGCTACGGAGATCCGCAGGCGTCTCGAGGGTCTCGAGCAGCGGAAAGAACTCATCGTTGGGAGCGTCCATGCGCGGCAGTTTAACCTGTTTGCAGCCATCGGGCGGGCGCGCCGCGCGCCTCCGGTGTTGCGGTTTCGCGACGCGGTTGCGAGGCCCCGGGGCCAGCGGCTATAGTCTGCGCCCGCCGGGCGCACGTCGTGAGCATTTCCCACATGGATTCCGTCGCGAAAGACGCAGACGATCACTACCAGATTGCCGTGCTGCCGCATGTGTCGCGCACGTTCGCGCTGACCATTCCTCAGCTGCCCGCCGCGCTGCGCGGCGCGGTGACCAATGCCTACCTGCTCTGCCGCATCGCCGACACCATCGAGGATGAGCCGGCGCTGTCGCCGGCGCAGACGCTCGAATACCTGCAGGCCTTCCAGGACCTGGTGGTCGGCGAGGGCGACGCGGCGCCCCTGGTGCGCGAACTCGAAGCGCGTCTGTCGGAGCGCACGCTGCCGGCCGAGCGCGAGCTCGTCGCCAACATGCAGCGGGTCATCCGCGTCAAGGCGCGGCTGGGCGCCGCTCAGCGCGCCGCCATCGAGCGCTGCGTCGGTCTCATGTGCCAGGGCATGCCGCGATACCAGTCGAACACCAGCCTGGAGGGTCTGCCGCGCATGGCGGATACGGACGACTACTGCTACTACGTGGCGGGCGTCGTCGGTGAAATGCTCACGGATCTGTTCTGCGACCACGACCCGGCGATCGCCGCGCGGCGCGCGCAGCTCGGCGCCCTGGCGGCGTCGTTCGCACAGGGACTGCAGATGACCAACATCCTCAAGGACCAGTGGGAGGATCGGGCCCGCGGCGCGTGCTGGCTGCCGCAGGACGTGTTCGCGCGCCACGGCGTGGCGCTCGGTGAGCTGCGCGCCGTGCCGCACGATCCTCGCTTCGCGGCGGGCCTGCGCGAACTGGTCGGGGTCACGCACACGCACCTGCGCAACGCGCTCGACTACACGCTGTTGATTCCCGCCACGCAGCCGGGCATCCGCCGGTTCTGCCTGTGGGCGGTCGGTCTCGCGGTGCTGACATTGCAGAAAATTAACGAAAATCCGCGCTTTACCGCCGGCGTTCAGGTCAAAGTACCTCGTTCAGCGGTGAGGATGACTCGCATCATGGTCGAACTTTGCGTCAGACACGACGGACTGCTGCGCCGGCTGTTCGCGCGGGCCGCCCGCGGACTGCCGCTCGAGCCGGTCGGCGATCTCAAGCGGCCGCATGGGCCCTCGATGCCTTCGCGGGCGGACCTCCCGGCGCCGCCGCTCGCCGCGGGACTCGAGCCCCGCCGCTCGCTCGGAGGCTCGGGAGGATGAGCCGTTCCTGCGGCAGTCCGAGCGCCGGTTCGCGGCTGGCGGACGACCCGGCCGACGAGGCGGACTTGACCGTGCTGCGGTCGGTGAACGACGCCGCGCCCATCGACCAGGCGATCGCGGCGGCGCGCGACGCCGTGGCCGCGCGCCAGCAGCCGCAAGGTTACTGGCTGTTCGAACTCGAGGCCGACTGCACCATTCCGGCGGAGTACATCATGATGATGCACTTCCTGGACGAGATCGACGTCGCTCTCGAGAAGAAGCTCGCGGTGTATCTGCGCCAACATCAGGCGGATCACGGCGGCTGGCCGCTCTATCACGGCGGCGATTTCAACATCAGCTGCTCGGTCAAGGCCTACTACGCCTTGAAGCTCGCGGGCGACGATCCGAACGCCCCGCACATGGCGCGCGCGCGCGCCGCCATCCTGCGCGCCGGCGGCGCCGCCACCGCCAACGTCTTCACCCGCATCGCGCTCGCCTTGTTCGGGCAGCTGCCCTGGCGCGGCGTGCCCTACATCCCGGTCGAAATCATGCTGCTGCCGCGCTGGTTTCCGTTCCACCTGGACAAGGTGGCGTACTGGTCCCGCACGGTGATGGTGCCGCTGTTCATCCTGTGCACGCGCAAGCCGCGGGCCAAGAATCCGCGCGACGTGCACATCACCGAGCTGTTCACCACGCCGCCCGAGGAGGAGCACGGCTACTTCCGCGCGGTGCTCGAGACCGGCGGGCTGCTGGGGCGGGTGTTCCTCGCGGCCGATCGGCTCGGCCGGCTGTGCGATCCTCTGATCCCGAAGCGTCTGCGGGAGCGCGCCACACGGCTGGCCGAATCCTGGATGCTCGAGCGGCTTAACGGCGAGGATGGCTTGGGCGCGATCTTCCCGGCGATGGTCAACGCGCTCGAGGTCATGGTCATTCTGGGGTATCCGGCGGACGACCCGCGCCGGGTGACCGCCAAGCGCGCGCTCGAGAAGCTGCTGGTCGACCAAGGGCAGGCCGCCTATTGCCAGCCCTGCGTCTCGCCGGTCTGGGACACGGCGCTGGCGAGCCTCGCGATGCAGGAGACGGGGACGGCCGACGCGCAATCCGCCGTGACGCGGGCGCTCGACTGGCTGAAGAGCCGGCAGCTCACGGACCAGCCCGGCGACTGGCGCGTGCAGCGGCCGGATTTGCCGGGCGGCGGCTGGGCATTTCAATTCGCGAACGACCACTACCCGGACCTCGACGACACGGCGGTGGTGGTTTGGGCCATGCATCAGGCGTCGAACGCCCCCCGTTATGGGGAGTGCATTCGCCGCGCCATGGACTGGCTGGTCGGCATGCAGAGTCGCAACGGCGGCTTTGGCGCCTTCGACGCGGACAACCGCCACTATTACCTCAACAAGATCCCGTTCGCCGACCACGGCGCGTTGCTCGACCCGCCGACGGCCGACGTCACGGGCCGCGTCGTCGCGGTGCTGGGCCGCCTGGGCCGTCCCCAGGACCGGCAGGCTCTCGAGCGCGCAATCGCCTATCTGCGTGCCGAGCAGGAGGCGAACGGGTCCTGGTTCGGCCGGTGGGGGACGAACTATATCTACGGCACCTGGTCCGTCTTGACCGCGCTCGCCCAGGCCGGCGTCTCGGCGCAGGACCCCGCCGTGCGCCGCGCGGTGGCCTGGCTCGAGGATGTCCAGAACGCGGACGGCGGCTGGGGCGAGAGCAACGACACCTACAAGGTCGCCGGCGGGCATCCGGCGGCCGCCGTGGCGAGCACTCCGTACCAGACGGCCTGGGCGCTGCTCGCCCTGCTGGCCTCGGGCGAGGCGCAGTCCGCGTCCGTCCGCCGCGGGGTGGCGCATTTGCTGCGGACCCAGAAAGCCGACGGGTCGTGGAGCGACCCGACCTTCACCGCACCCGGTTTTCCGCGCGTGTTCTATCTCAAGTATCACGGTTACTCGGCTTTCTTCCCGCTCTGGGCGCTCGCGGCATACCGCACGCTGATCCGGCGCGGAACCGTCCATTGACGCGCATGGCGGGCGTCGTGGCCGCTCTGCCGGCCGAGGCACGCGCCCTGGGCGCACGGCTGCCCCTGGGCACGGCACCGGGGGTGCTCGCCGACGGCACGCTCATCTGCGTGCACGGCATGGGTGAGTCCGCCGCCGCGAGCGCCGCGAGCGCGCTGATCGCCGCCGGAGCCAGCGGCCTCGCCAGCGTCGGCCTGGCCGGCGGGCTCGATCCCGCACTGCGGGCCGGGGACGTGGTGCTGCCTCACCGGGTGATGTCCGCCGGACGGGCACTCCTCGCGACCAGCGCCCCGTGGCGCGAGCGCATGGCCCAGGCGCTCGGCAGCGGCCGCCGCCTCGCCGCCGGTTCCTTGCTGACCAGCGACCAGCCGCTCGCCACCGTCGCGGCCAAGTCCGCCGCCCACCGGCAATCGGGCGCGGTGGCCGTCGACCTGGAGAGTTACGCGGTGGCCGAGATCGCCGAGCGCCACGGATTGCCCTTCGTGGCGATCCGCGTCATCGTGGATACCGCAGCCGATGCGCTGCCCAAGGCCGTGGCCGAGGCCAGCCGGTCGAATCGGCTGCACGGGATGCGCCTCGCGGCGGGACTCGCGGCCGCGCCCTGGCAGATCGGCGGGCTCATCCGCCTGGCGCTGCGCTACCGGCTGGCCCGCGCGAGCCTCGGCGCCGTGGGGCGGGCAGGCCTCGGCCAACCGCCGGCCGTATCCCCGGCGGGGAGCGCGGGCCGATGAGGGCGCTGGTCACCGGCGCCACGGGCTTCGTCGGCGCGGCCGTCGCCCGCGCGCTGCTCGACCGCGGCTGGAGCGTGCGGGTGTTGGCGCGGCGCGGCTCCGACCGGAGCAATCTGAGCGGGCTCGACGTCGAGGTCGCCGAGGGCGATCTCGACGACCCGCCGTCGCTGGGCGACCCGCTGGCCGGGTGCACCGCTCTGTTCCACGTGGCCGCCGACTACCGGCTGGGCGCCCGCATCCCCGCGGAGCTCTACCGGACCAACGTC
>JAJXZV010000402.1 GCA_021779875.1 Pseudomonadota bacterium | reverse complement strand
CCGAAAATTCCATCCGCCCACGGGAAAATTCGGTGGGGGCACGGTCCACAGCCGCCAGGACCCATGCTTTTCGACCCCTTCCCCCGCGCGAGGTTGCGCCGGGACGGCGTGCACCTGCGGCGCACGGGAGAAGGGTGCGGCCAGCAGCTTGAAGCCGCCAGCGACCTCCTGGGAGCCTGCGCGGGATATGTCCCCCGGCGATGTCCCGGAGCCGGTCACGCGGCGCCGTCGTCAAGTGGTATGCCGCTGAGGGCGTGCAGGACCGGGATGAGCGCGGTGTCGAGCGCCTCGCGGGCCTCGCGCTGCCAGCGCTCGGGCGCCTGCTCCACTGGCGGCCGGAGGATGTGCGCGCCGAGGGCGACCTGCCATGCGGGCAGGCATTCGACGCAGGACGCGATGACCACCGCCATCTGCCATGTGCTGACGCGCCTCCGGGCATGCTCGATCCGCCAGATTGCCGCCGTCATCACTTCCTCCCGGGTGCGCAGGCCGTCGCCTCCTGCCCCCGGCTCGTGAGCGCCGCCCTCGACCATCTCCCACGCCAGGGCGAACAGCTCGACCTCCGTCTCGACCTGCGGCGGAATGCGCCGCGCCTTTGCCAGTCTCCGGTGAGCAGGCTGGCGGCGGCGGGAAGGCGGCATCCCGGCGACGTCGGGAGCGATCTCGACCGTCTCGGCGTGGGCGAGGAGCCGAGCGGTCGGTCCGGCGAACGGACTGGCGCCCTCTGTCGTCTTGCGGGAGCGGCTCATACTGTCACCTCTTTGCGCCTGAGGGAGTCCCGCATCTCGGCGCGGAAGCCCTGCCACGCGAGGTCGGACTGGTGCGGAGGAGCACATTTTCGGACGGGTAGGCGAGGCCACAGCGGATGCAGATTGCCATCCCTCACGACACCCCTCCGGACAACGGACATCTCCTCAATGGGGTTTCCCGCGCCGGCGGTTTTGTCCGGCCAACGCAGCCCGGACAAAAGGGGCGTATATCGTAGATATACGTCCCCCCTTTGTGTCCGGCTCTGCCATGCGTCCGATGTCCGCTTTTGTCCGTTTTTGTCCGTTTTTGTCCGGGTAAATGTCCGTGTTTGAGACGACAGCGAAACGAGCGCGCGGTTGAATTGGTCTTTTCGGCCGTATTGCACAGGCGCGCAGGAATGTCTCGCGCCCAGAAAAAGGCGTTTTGTCCGTTTTTGTCCGTTTTTGTCCGGGTCATCTGCTTCCCCCGATCAGCCACGCGCGGCCTTGGTTGAGACCCACGATCCGGCGGTCCTGAAGCTCCTGGACGGACCGGACGAACGCCTTCCTCTTCGTGTCAGGCTTGCCGTCAGACGGCGTGTGGTCTGCGAAGCGATCTCTCCACCAGTCCTCGGGGACGGATGGGCAGGCTTGTGGCACACCTGCGTAGCCAGACTTCCCGCTCTCCGCGAGCAGGTCCACAAGCACGTCAAGCGCCCGCCTGACGTGCCCTTTCAACCTCGGTGACGGAACGGCGCCCGCCGTATGACCGTCGTCGAGGCCTTCGACCACGCAGGAAGTGACCGGCTTCCCGCGCTTGTTCACGCCCAGGTCGACGACCTTGAGCGAGAATGGAAATTCTGCGTTGCCGTCGAGCTCGCGCTGCTTGGTGACGCGCGCGACGTGGGAGTTGCCCTCGGCGGTGATCTCGATCTCCGTGTCGGTCGCGGCGCGCAGCAGGCTGTGGCCGCGCGCGCCCTTGGCGTCGTCCTTGCCGGAGTGGTGGATCCAGGTGACGGCCGCGTGTAGCTCCTGCTGCAGTCGCGTACCGTTGGTCACCAGCGCGCCCATGTCGTCGGGCGCGTTCTCGTTTCCGCCGGCCATGGCGCGGGAGAGCGTGTCCACGACGATGAGGCCGACCGGAACCGATAGCCGCGCGGCCACGTCGGCTGCCGTCTCGATCAGCCGCTCGGTGTCGCCGTCCGGCGTCAGCAGGTCGAGGGCTACGGGCACGACGGCGAATGGCAGATCCGCCACGTCGATGCCATGGTGCTCGCGCCATGCCGACACGCGGTTGCTGATGCCGTGGCTGCCTTCCATGGCGAGCCAAAGCACGCCGCACCGCTCGACCTCGCGGCCGTTCCACGCCATGCCCGCGACGACGTGCAGCACCAGGTCGAGCATCCAGAACGTCTTGCCGCTGTTCGACTGGCCGTAGACGACCGCCATCGACTCCCGGATTAGCAGCCCCTCGACGAAGTCGGCCGCGTCGATCTGCGGCGCGATGTCGTTGAAGTAGAGGACCGGGATGCTCTCGCGCGCCGGCGTGGCCACCGGCCGCAGGCGGGGCAGCGCAATGTCTCTCCAGAACGGGTCTTCAGCCGTTGACACGATGACGCCGCCTTTTCGGTATCGACAGGACCGCGACCCTCCGGCACTCGGCCAGCAGCGCCTCGCCGTCGAGCAGTCGTCCACCGAATCTCTCGTGCACGTCGTTCGCCGCGGCGAGGATCTGCGCTCCTGGCACGCGACTGGCGCAGAGCGGCCAGATGCGTCGGCGCAGCGCCTGGTGGAACCTGGCGGCCACGTCCGCTCCCTCGCGCCAGATGGCCGCCGCCATCTGGTCGGCCACGGCGGCTGGCACGTCCACGCGCCGCGCCACCGCCGCGATGGCGAGACGCACTGCGGACTCATCGTCCGGCCACGGCTCGCCGAGCAGCGCGTAGAGCACCGCCTGGGCGGCGTAGGAGAGCCACTCTTGCCGCAGCCAGCCGAAGCGCTGGCCGGCTTCCTTGCCGGCAACAGACGCTTCCTCTCCGGCGCGCTTCCGCTGGTGCTCATACCGGATCGGCCAGATGCGCACGACCTCGGCGAGGCCGTCCGCGGCCGGATCGTGCGGCCGGCGCAGCACCTCATCGCGCACGCCGCGGGCGAACGCGTCGGCCTCGTCCGGCGGCAGCGTCTCCAGCAGCCCGAGCCAGTCGATGCGGCGCCCGGCGCCAGAGGCTATGACGGATGCGTAGGCGGCGTAGCTCTCTGGTCCGAACGGATGGAGCGCTGTCACGCCTCGTCTCCCAACTTTGTTCCACGCGTTGCCGCGCGTCGGCCGGAGTCGGTGGTCTCTGCGACGTAGGCCGTCGCCGCCTCGCGCAGCCGGGCCCACGCCACCGACGCCTCTCCGTCGGCGCGGCTCAGCGTGTCGATGACGTAGCGGGTCGGCCGCGGACCGATCCGGAGCGCCGCCAGCACCACCTGGCGCTCGGCGAGAATCGCCTGGCGCAGGAGCGTGGCCACGTCATCCGGGAGTTCCGCGGCGCAGCGCCCCCACGGGCCGGGATCACTGGCGATCACGGGATGCCTCCTTCGCCAGCTTGGCCGCATCGTCCTCGCTGCGCAGGACGGCGGCGAATCCCCCTGCCGCGGCGACCGCATCGAGGAATCGGCGCTGTCTCGGGTTGGCGCGTCCGCGCGGAGTCTTCACTTCCGCGGCGACGAACACGGCGACCGTCTGGCCGACCATCTCCGGCGTGATGATGACGGGCACCCAGCCGATGAGATCGGAGCCGCCGGGATTGGCGATGCCGTACCTCACGCGGGAGCCGTCCGGGTAGACGGCGACGCCCTGGTTGTTGCGGAAGATCTTCACGCCGGCGTTGCTGAGCCGGATCATCACCGCGTGCAGGATCTCGGTCTCGCTCATGCCGCCGCTCCCTGCCGCCGCCCGCGCTTGCGCATCTGCCACTGGACCCACGCCCAGCCGGGCTTGAACCCGAGGCGGCGAGCGAGCGCCTGCATGTCGGCCAGCGTCTCGCAGCCGGCGAGACCGGCGCGCATGTCGGCGCGCTTGACCGGCGCCACGTCTTCGGGCCGCAACTCGACGAGCTCCCCCGCCACCGCCTCGACCATGCGCGCCCGCGGCGCGGCGACGAACTCGTGGCCGCAGGCGGGGCAGCGATGCTGCGGCTGGAACACCGCGTAGCATTGCGGGCACTGACGGATGGCCGGGGCAGCCTGGCGATGCTTACGTCCGTCGAGCGACCACTCGCGCGGGGTCTCGGCGAAGCCGTGCACCTGTGTGTTGCCGGCGTGATCGAGCACCACCAGGCGCTCCTTGCCCGCATAGGGCCGCAGCCCGCGGCCGACCCGCTGCAGGAACCGCCCGAGGCTCTTCGTCGGCGCCAGATCGATGACGCAGCCGACCCTCGGCACGTCGAGCCCCTCGTCGATTAAGGAACAAGAGCACACGACCTGCACGCGGCCGTCCGCGAGGCCGGACAGGGCCTCGTCGCGCTCGCGCGCTGGCATGGCGCCGTACGCCGCCACGGCGCGCCAGCCGGCGGCCACGAAGGCGGCGGCGACGTCCTGGGCGTGCTGCACGCTGACGCAGAAGGCGATCGCCGGCGCGCCCGGGCATCGCCTGGCGTACTCGGCCACGGCGTCTCCGGTGACGCGCGCCTGGTCCATGATCTCGGCGAGCTGGCGCTGGTCGTAGTCGCCGGCGACGGTCTTGATGCCGGCGAGGTCCGGCGCGCCCTTCGCGGGGGCAAAGACGCGGGTCGGCGACAGGTAGCCGCCGCCGACGAGCTCGGCCGTCTGCGGGCCGACGACGAGGACGTCGAAGATGCCGCCGGACGCGCGCCCGAGGCCGCGGCCGTCGAGACGCGACGGCGTGGCGGTGACACCCAGCACGCGGGCCTGCGGCTGGGAATCCAGCAGCGCTTGATACTGCGAGGCGACGGCGTGGTGCGCCTCGTCGATGACGATCAGGTCGAACCGCGGCAGCCTGGGCAGCCGCCGCGCCAGGGTTTGCACCGAGCCGACCTGGATGCGGTCGAGCGTCTGCGGGTAGCCGGGGGCGATGATGCCGTGGGCGAAGCCGGCGGCACGCAGCTTGGCACTGGCCTGCCGGATCAACTCGATGCGGTGGGCGATGACGAGGACCGCGTTGCCCTTCTCGATGGCGCCTTGCGCGGCGGCGACGATGAGGATGGTCTTGCCGGCGCCCGTGGCTGCGGCGAGCAGGACGGCCCGGTGGCGTTGCCGATACGCACCACGCAGCGCCTCGAATGCCTGCTGCTGATAGGGGCGAAGCTGCATGCGACCGGGCGCCTGTTTCAGATCGGCGATTCGTTGACCATGTCGAAGCCGTCCGGTGCGGAATGGACGGCCATCGGCAGATCGGGCTGGTCGGGCCGGATGCCGACAGGTGCGCGCTCGCCCTCGAACTCGCGCAGAGCCCGGTGCCAGACGTTGGGATCGTCGCTCACGCAGCCTCCTTCGTGTGGGGTGTACCGCCCGGCCCGGAGCCGCCCGTTGGCGCATCCCAAAGGTCGGGCCGAAGCTGATGAGCAGGAATGCCGGTGAGGCGCGACACCACGTCGACGTGCCACCGGGGCACGTGCCGCCACTGCGACACCGCCTGCGGGGTGAGAAAACATGCCGCGGCGATCTCTTTTACGGCGCCGCGGCGGCTCTTGATCTCGGTGAGGATGGGATCGCGCGCACTCATGCCGATTTCTTACTGCTAGTAAGAATCCCCGTCAACCACATTCTGAGTGCAGGTAAGAGGGCGACCGCACACCATAGGTCATGGACATATCGGACCGTTTGCGCGCCGCCAGGTTGAGGGCGGGCTACACCCAGGAGGAGCTAGCGCGCCTCGTGGGTGTCACGAAGGGCGCCGTCGCTCATCCATGATTCTTACCTGTGCTCATTTTTCGCTTGCGCGGTTTTCTTACTCGCAGTAAGAATCCCCCACGCCCCTCCTGGGCGCGGAGACCCCCCGATGGACGCCCCTGTCACCACTGCCGATGCCCGGCGCCTGTTTCGGATGATCGAACAGGCCGGCATTCTGGCCAGCCTCCTGAGCCACAACAGCGAGACGCCGGCCGAGAGTCGGCAGTGGACCGACGCCGTCCTGACGATCGCCGAGGCGCGTGATGCGGTCGGCGCCGCGCTGGTGCTGCGCACCGAGAGCGACCAGTTGGCCGCCGAGATCGAGAGCGGCGACCGCGACCAGGACGGCAACGTCATCCCCTACGACCGCTGCGAGAGCGCCAGGAGCATCTACGCATGAGCACGTCCTGCATCATCGACGCGCTCTTCGAGAGCTCCGCCGTTCCCGGCGGCTCGGTCTCCCTGCGCATCAGCTTCGACTACACGGCGCCCGGCCCCTTCGGCGGCACCTACAGCCGCTCGCTCGGCGCCTACCTGCCGCCGGACCCGGAGGAGATGGAGTTCGCCGGCGTTGCTGCCCGCGTGAACGGCTGCTGGGTCGAGCTGCAGGAAGACGACGACCTCTACGGCTGGGCCGAACGCTGGTTCGACGACCACCAGGACGACGCGCGCGAGCAGACCGTCATCGACCGCTACGCCGACCCCGACGCGGCCATGGAGGCCGCCCGCGAGCGCCGCGCGCTCGACCGGGAGTTCAGCGCTCAGGAGGAAATCGATCCGTGACCTTTCCCACTCTCCACATCACCGCTGACAACGTCGTCAACGGCGATTACGTCGGCCCGGATGTATCGGCGTTTGTCGGGCACATTGAGATCGCCGCTGATCTCGGCGTCGTCCGGTTCAAGGGGGGCATCTCGGCGTCCGGGCGCATCCTGGCGCTCGCCGGCTCTGGCATCGAGGCCGGCGAGGGCATCAAGGCCGGCTGGGGCATCGAGGCCGGCAAGGGCATCAAGGCCGGCGAGGGCATCGAGGCCGGCTCGGGCATCAAGGCCGGCAAGGGCATCAAGGCCGGCGAGGGCATCGAGGCCGGCTGGGGCATCGAGGCCGGCATGGGCATCGAGGCCGGCGAGGGCATCGAGGCCGGCG
>JAJXZV010000227.1 GCA_021779875.1 Pseudomonadota bacterium | reverse complement strand
GCGCGAGCGCCGCCCGGGCCGCGCCCGCCGGAACCGGAGCCGGCGACTGCGACTGCAGCCACGCGAGCGCCGCGGCCTCGGCGGGCGGCCGCAGGGGCATCTTCAGGCAGCGGCTCGCGATGGTGGCCGGCAGCCGATGGCCGGGCGCGGCGATCAGCATCAGCGCGGTGCGGTCGGTGGGTTCCTCCAGGGTCTTCAGGAACGCGTTGGCGCCGTTGGGATTCAGCGCCTCCGCCCCCTCCACGATGCCGACCTTGAAGCCGCCGCGATGGCTGCTCAGGGCAAGCGATTCGATCAGTGCACGGATCTGATCCACCTTGATCTGCTGTGCGTCTTCCTCGACCCGCACCAGGTACAGATCCGGATGGCTGTCGGCGGCCAGCAGCCGGCAGGCGGCACAGGCGCCGCAGGGCCGCCGCGCGCCCGACTCGCACAGGACGAGCGCGGCCGCCCAGGCGGCCAGCGCCCCGGCGCCGAGCCCGGGCGGCGCCAGCATGAGCAGGGAATGCGGGAAGCGCCCGGCGTCGAAGGCGGCGCGCAGGCGCGTGCGCTCGGTCGCGAGCCAGGGCAGCGACTCGGCCATCAGGGCATCCATGCGCGCCCCCGCAGCACTTCGTGGATGCGTGCGCCGACCTGGTCGATCGGCCCCGCGGCGTCGATCACGGCGATTCGTCCGGGCTCGGCGGCGGCACGCGCCAGATACTCGGCGCGCACCCGTTCGAAGAATTCGGCACGCTCGCGTTCGAAGCGGTCCGGGTCGACGCCCGCCGCGGCGGCATTGCGCCGCCCGGCGCGGCCGAGCCCCACCGCCACCGGCACGTCCAGGAGCAACGTCAGATCCGGTCGACGGTCGCCCTGGACCAGGGTCTCGAGGCGGGCGATGTCGGCGGTCGGGACGCCGCGGCCGCCGCCCTGATACGCGTAGGTGGCGTCGGTGAACCGGTCGCACAACACCCAGCGGCCCGCGGCGAGATTCGGCTCGATGTGGTTGGCGAGGTGGACCGCGCGGGCGGCGAACATCAGCAGCAGCTCGCCGACGATCGGCACCGGCTCGCCGTCCGCCGTCAGCACCAGGGAGCGGATCCGCTCGGCGAGCGGCGTGCCGCCGGGCTCGCGGGTGACCACGTGCGCCACGCCGCGCGAGGTCAGCCACTCGGACACTCGGCGCAGCTGCGTGCTCTTGCCGACCCCCTCGATGCCCTCGAAGGTCACGAACCGCGGCGCCTGCGCGCTCATGGCGCGCCCCGCGACTTGCGCCGCAGATGCGCCACGTAATCGGCCACCGCGGCATTGTGCTCGGCGAGGGTCGCCGAGAACACGTGGCTGCCGTCGTCCTTGTCCGAGGCCACGAAGTACAGGGCGTCGGTCGCGCTCGGATGCGCGGTGGCGTGCAGGGCGGCCGCGCCCGGCAACGCGATCGGCGTGGGGGGCAGGCCCGCGCGCGTGTAGGTGTTGTACGGCCCGTCGGTCTGCAGATCCACCGTGTGCAGACTGCCGTCGTAGCGCGCCCCGAGGCCGTAGATCACGGTCGGATCGGCCTGCAGGCGCATGCCGATGGCGAGGCGGTGCAGGTACAGGCCGGCGATCTGCGGCAGTTCTCGCGCCAGGCCGCTCTCCTTCTCGACGATGGAGGCCATGATGAGCAACTGCCCGGGACTCGCGAGCGGCACCTTCGGGTCGCGCGCCGCCCACTCGGCCGCCAGCACGCGCGCGAGCGCGGCGTGCGCCTGGCGCAGCAGCTCGAGATCGCTGGTGCCCGCGGGGAACCGGTAGGTCTCGGGCAGGAACTGCCCCTCCGGCGACACGCCCGGCTCGCCGAGCCGATCCATCAAGGCCTCCGGCGCCACGCCCGGGGTCGAGGCGACGTCGGGATTGCGGCGCAGGGCCGCGAGCAGATCGGCGGTGCGCCAGCCATCGACGACGGTGATCGAGTGCAGCAGCACCTGACCGGAGACCATCTGCTCGAGGAGCCGGCGCGGCGTGCTTCCCGGCAGGATCTCGTACTCGCCGGCCTTGATGGCCGCGGCCAGGCCGCGCCACCTCGCGTACAGGACCCACGAGCGCGGCTGCGCGACCACGCCGCGCGCCGCGAGCTGCGCCGCGACGCGCGCGAGCGTCGATCCCGGGGCCACTTTGAACACCAACGGTTCGGCGACCGCGAGCGGCTCATCGAGGCTGCGCCAGGCCGACCACGCCAGAGTCGCGCCGGCGGCGGCCAACAGCGCGAGCGCCGCGAGGAGGCGCCGCGGGCGCCTCACAGCGCCTCCAATCGGGCCCCGAAGGCGCGCGCCGCGGTGTGGCCGGTCGCGGGCAGCCGCAGACGCCGCCGGCCGCGCGCCAGCGCGGCCACGGCAACGACTCCCGCCACGGCATTGGTCATGAAAACCTCATCGGCCCGCTCCACGTCCTCGAGGCGCAGGCGACCTTCCACCGCGCGCAGACCCGCGGCCGGCGCCTGCTCGAGCACCCAACGGCGCATCACGCCCGCGACCCCGCAGCGATCGAGCGCGGGCGTCAGCAGGAACGATCCCCGGCGCACGAACAGGTTCGACATGGTACCGCAGACCAGGTACCCGTCCGTATCGGCCATCAGGCCCTCCCAGATGCGCTCGTCGCGCCACTCGCCGCGCGCCAGCACCGATTCGAGCCGATTGAGCGTCTTCATTCCGGCCAGGCGCGGATTGATCCCCACCGGCGTGGCGCACAGACGGATCACGACCGCCCGGCCGGCGCCCCGCGCGGGCGGCGGCGGATGCAGCGACACGATGCGCGTGGCGCGCAGGGTGCCGCTCGGCCGGTAACCGCGCGAGCCGGCGCCGCGCGTGACGATCAGTTTGAGCACGGCCTCATCGGCTTGCGCGGCGGCGCGCTCGAGTTCGCGCCGCAGCCGCGCGCGGGGCGGCGGCCGCAGGTCGAGGCGCGCACAGCCCGCGTACAGCCGCTCGAGGTGCAAGCCCAGCAGGCGCACCGCTCCGCGCCGCACGCGCATGGTCTCGAACAGGCCGTCGCCGTACTGCAGGCCGCGATCGCCCGGATCGAGCGCGCCGCCGCGCCGGCCGTTCACCCACACGCTCACGGCGGGCCCACCGCCCGCAGCAGCCCCTCGGCCTTGGCGCGGGTCTCGGCCAGCTCCTGGGCGGGCACGGAATCGGCGACGATGCCCGCGCCGGCGCGGAATCCCAGTGCGGCGCCGCGCGCCGTGATGGTGCGAATCAGGATGTTGAGGTCGAGGCCGCCCGCTCGGTCGAGATAGCCGATCGACCCGGTGTAGGCGCCGCGGCCCGCGGCCTCGAGCTCGGCGATGATCTGCATGCAGCGCACCTTCGGGCATCCCGTGATGGTGCCGCCGGGGAACAGGGCGCGGATCACCTGCACCGGCGTGACCCCCGCGCGCAGCCGCCCGCTCACGTTCGAGACGATGTGGTGCACGTGCGCGTAGCTCTCCACCGTCATGTACTCGTCGACGCGCACCGAGCCGCCGGCGCAGACGCGGCCGAGATCGTTGCGCTCGAGGTCGATGAGCATCACGTGCTCCGCCCGCTCCTTCTCGTTGTCGAGGAGCGAGGCGATCAGTTCGGCGTCGCGTGCGGCCGTGGTCCCGCGGGGGCGCGTGCCGGCGATGGGCCGGGTCGCCACCCGGCCGGCCCGGATGCTCACCAGCCGCTCGGGCGAGGAGCTGACGATGGCGAAATCCCCGTCGCGCAGCAAGGCGGAGAACGGCGCGGGATTGGCGGTGCGCAGGCGGCGATACAGGCCCACCGGATCGACGGGTCCGGGCGCTTGGGCGGTCCAGCCCCGCGATAGATTGGCCTGATACACGTCCCCGGCCGCGATGTGGGCGAGCGCCCGGTCCACCGCGTCGAGAAAGCGCTCCGGCGGCTCCTCCCGCACCTCGAGCGTCGGCTCGACCGGTCCCGGTCCCGGTCCCGGTCCCGGCGCGGCCGCGGCCGCCCGGGCGTGCGCGCTGAACTCCTCGATCAGGCCCTCGTGGCCCGGCTCGGCGACCACCCATGCCCGACCGCTGCCGCGCTCGCGCACCCAGGCCGCCGGGGTGCGCCAGGCGAGTGCAATCCAGGGGTCGGGCGATCGGGGCAGATCGAGGCGCGGTTCGACTTCCGCGGCCAGCTCGTAGCCGAGGTACAGGAGCCAGCCGCCGCCGAACGGCGGCGGCGAGCCGGCGGCCGGGGGCGGCAGCGAGCGCCACCAGGCATCCAGGGCCTCGAGGAATCCGCCTGCGCCGGCCGAATACGGTCCGGACAGCCGCCGGTCGGCATCCAGGCGCAGGCACTCGCCGGTGCCGATGGGCAGGACGTCGAAGCGTGCGACCGCATCCGGTTCACGACCCGCCGCGCCGGGCGGCGCGCTGCTCTCGAGCCAGCCGGGATACCGCTCCGGGTGGCGCTCGATCAGCGCCAGCGGCTCAAACTCGGCGGAAAACGAGCGAACCGTTGGTGCCACCGAAGCCAAACGAGTTCGACAGCACGTGCTCGAGCGGCATCCGGCGCGCCTGCTTCGGTACGTAGTCGAGATCACACCCCTCGCCCGGATGGTCGAGATTGATGGTGGGCGGCGCGACCTGGTCGCGCAGCGCCAGCACCGAGAAGATGGCCTCGACCACGCCCGCGGCGCCGAGCAGATGCCCGGTCATCGACTTGGTCGAGCTGACGGCGAGCCGATCGGCCGCCGGCCCGAACGCGCGCCGGATGGCGATGGTCTCGGCGCGATCGCCGAGCTCGGTCGAGGTCGCGTGCGCGTTCACGTACTGGACCTGATCCGGGTTCAGCCGCGCATCCGCGAGCGCGCGCACCATGGACTTGCGCGCGCCCTCGCCGTTCTCGGGCGGCGAGGTCACGTGATAGGCGTCGCCGCTCATGCCGAAGCCCACGAGCTCGGCATAGATCCGCGCGCCGCGCGCCTTGGCCTGTTCGTACTCCTCGAGCATCATGGCGCCGGCGCCGTCGCCCATCACGAATCCGTCGCGGTCGCGATCCCAGGGGCGGCTCGCGGCCTGCGGGTCGTCGTTGCGCTGGGACAGCGCCTTCGCCTGCGAGAAGCCGCTCATTCCGGTCGGACAGGTGGCCATCTCGGAGCCGCCCGCGAGCATGGCGTCGGCTTCGCCGTACTGGATGAGCCGCGCGGCGAGACCCAGGGCATGCGTGGAGGTCGTGCACGCGGTCGCCACCGCGAGATTGGGCCCGGTCAGGTTGAAGGCGATCGACAGGTGGCCGCTCACCAGGTTGATGATGCTGCCCGGGATGAAGAACGGCGACACCTTCTTGGGCGAATGGGTCTCGAGGAACTTGTCGTAGGTCTCCTCGATCGACTCCAGGCCGCCCATGCCGGATCCCATGAACACCCCGACGCGGTCGCAATTGGCCTCGGTGACCACCAGGCCGGAGTCGCGCATCGCCTGCATGCCCGCCACCACGCCGTATTGCATGAAGGCGTCCATGCGGCGCGCCTCCTTGGCGCTGAAGTACGGCTCCAGGTCGAGCCCGCGAATCTCGCCGCAGAAATGGGTCGGAAAGCTGGCCGTGTCGAAACGCTCGACGGGCGCGATGCCGCTCTTGCCCGCGACGATCGCGCTCCATGCCGTCGCCACGTCGTTGCCGACCGGCGAAACCACACCCAAACCCGTAACAACGACGCGTCGTTTGCTCAACGGCGACTCCTGGAACCGAACCTCTGAAAAATGGCGCGCGGCCGCGGCGCGCCGACCTCGGGCGACGTCGGCCGTGCCGGACCGCTCTGGGCGTCAGCCCTTGCCCTTGTGGGAATTGATGTAGTCAATGGCCTGCTGGACCGTGGTGATCTTTTCCGCGTCCTCGTCGGGGATTTCGGTCTCGAATTCCTCCTCGAGCGCCATCACGAGTTCGACGGTGTCCAGCGAGTCCGCTCCCAGATCGTCGACGAAGGATGCGTCGTTGGTGACTTCTTCTTCTTTGACCCCCAACTGCTCGGCCACGATCTTCTTAACCTGCTGCTCAACGGTGCTCATCGTTATGGTGTCCTCTCGAGAGTATTGAACGCTTGCCGCTCCCGAAGGGCCGAAATCCCAATCTCGAGGAAGCAACAGGGCGCGTATTTTATGTGAACGCGGCGACGGCGGCTACCTCGGTGCCGCGCTTGACAGCCGCGGGCGGTCCGGTGAGGGGAAAGCGGCAGGCCGGGGCGCCCGGGCCGGCGCCCGCGCCGGCCCGAAACCGCCCGCCACGGCCCCTCAGGCCATGAACATGCCGCCGTTGACGTGCAGGGTCTCACCGGTGACGTAGGCCGCCTCGGAGGAGGCCAGGAAGGCCACCGCCGCGGCAACGTCGTCGGCGCCGCCTAACCGGGCGAGCGGGATCTGGGCCTCCAGGGCGGCGCGCTGATCCTCGCCGAGGGCCCGCGTCATGTCGGTGTCGATGAACCCGGGGGCGACCACGTTCACGGTGATGCCGCGCGAGCCGACCTCGCGGGCGAGCGACTTGCTGAACCCGACCATTCCCGCCTTGGAAGCCGCGTAGTTCGCCTGCCCGGCGTTGCCGGTGGCGCCGACCACGGAGGCGATGCTGACGATGCGCCCCTTGCGCGCCTTCATCATGCCGCGAAGCACGGCCTTCGACATCCGGAACACCGAGGACAGGTTGGTCTCGATCACGGCGTCCCAGTCCTGCGCCTTCATGCGCAGCAAGAGCATGTCGCGGGTGATGCCGGCGTTGTTGCACAGGATGCTCACGGGGCCCTCGCGCGCCTCGACGTCGGCGATCAACGCGTCCACCGTGAACGTGGTCGCCCCCGGGTTCATCGACAC
>JAJXZV010000180.1 GCA_021779875.1 Pseudomonadota bacterium | reverse complement strand
GGGAATCTCCGTGGAATACGTTTTAACCGCCACCTTCGTTCTTGCTGCCTTAACTGCAACTGTGGCTGGCATCCTGATGGGACTGTACAATGGCCAGATGCGCTTTGACATGGGATTTATTCCCGGGATAAAAGGCTTTACCGCCGCCATCCTTGGAGGAATCGGCAATATTAAAGGCGCACTGCTGGCAGGGCTCCTTCTTGGACTCGCCGAAGGACTCTTCGCCGGTTATCTCTCAAGCGACTATAGGGATGTCTTTGCCTTTGTTCTCCTTATCGTTATCCTCCTGTTGAAACCACACGGACTGCTGGGCGAGGGGGCATCCGGGCGCCGTATCGAGCGATCTCGGCGCGCCCTCGCGTCCCGATCTCCTCCGCCCTCCTGCCTGTCCTCGCCGCCTACCGCCTCGAGGAGCTGCAGCCCATGGGCCGCGTGACCTTGCGCACCCGGCGGGTCAACTGGAAGAACGTCACCGACAACTATTCGGACGGCATGCACATCACCGTGGCGCACCCCGGCCTGACCCGGCTGTTCGGCCAGAGTTACGGCATCGAGGCCCGCCCGTGGGTCGACAAGATGTGGGGGACGCTGCGCGACACGCCCTCCTCGCAGCTCTCGGAGCGCCTCTACCAGTCCCTGCTGCCGGGTTCGGCGCATCTGCCCGCGGAGCGGCAGCGGATGTGGCTGTATTTCAAGCTCTGGCCGAACGTCGCCTTCGACATCTACCCGGACCAGGTCGACTTCATGCAGATGATCCCGGTGTCCCCGACCGAGACGTTGATCCGCGAGATCGCCTACGCGCTTCCCGACACGCGGCGCGAGATGCGGGTCGCGCGCTACCTCAACTGGCGCATCAACCGGCGCGTGAGCGTGGAGGACAAGGCGTTGATCGAACGGGTTCAGGCGGGCATGGGTTCGCGGGGGTATCGGCCGGGACCGCTCGGCCGCAACGAGGTGTCGCTGCGCAGCTTCGCGCACCGCATGCGCGAACTGATCCCCGAGAGCCGGCTCGAGCGGGCGCCCAGCGCGGGCTGGTTCCGCAGCAGCGGAGGGCGGCCATGAAGGGCTCGACCGTGCGCGACGTGGTGATCGTCGGCGGCGGCCACAACGGACTGGTGTGCGCCGCGTACCTCGCCGCCGCCGGATTGAAGGTGTCGGTGCTGGAGCGGCGCGGCGTGGTCGGCGGCGCCGCGGTCACCGAGGAATTCCATCCGGGGTTCCGCAACTCGGTCGCTTCCTACACCGTTTCGCTGCTCAACCCGAAGGTGATCCGCGATCTCGAGCTCGAGCGCCACGGCCTGAAGGTGCTCGAACGCCCCTTGGCCAACTTCCTGCCCTTGGAGACGGGCGGGTTCCTCAAGATCGGCGCCGGCCGGACCCGCGAGGAGGTGGCCAAGTTCTCGGTGCGCGACGCCGACCGGCTCGACGCGTATGCGCAACGCCTGGACGTCATCGCCGACGTGCTGCGCGACCTCGTCCTGGAGACGCCCCCGAACGTGACCTCGGGCGGCTGGCTCGAGGCCCTGCCGCAATTGCTGCGGGGAGCCTCGCTGGGCAGGCGGCTGTCGAGGCTCGATCTGCCCATGCGCCGCGAACTGCTCGAGCTGTTCGTGAAATCGGCGGGCGATTACCTCGACGCATGGTTCGAGAGCGCGCCGATCAAGGCGGCTTACGGATTCGACGGCATCGTCGGCAATTTCGCGAGCCCCTATTCGGCGGGCTCCGCCTACGTGCTGCTGCATCACGTGTTCGGAGAGGTCAACGGCAAGAAGGGCGCGTGGGGCCACGCCGTCGGCGGCATGGGCGCCATCACCCAGGCGATGGCGAGGGCGGCGGCCGGGCGCGGCGTCGAGATCCGTACCGCGAGTCCCGTGCGCGAGGTGCTGGTCGAGCGCGGCCGCGCGGTGGGAGTCGTGACCGAGGCCGGCGAGGCGCTGCGCGCGCGCTGCGTGGTGTCGAACCTCAACCCGAAGCTGCTGTACGAACGGCTGATCGATCCGGCGCATCTCGACCCGGACTTCCGTGAGCGGATTTCGCGCTGGCGCTGCGGCTCGGGCACCTTCCGCATGAACGTCGCGCTGTCCGAGCTGCCGGACTTCACGGTTCTGCCGGGCCGCGGGCTCGCCGAGCATCACGCGTCGGGCATCATCATGGCGCCGAGCCTCGCCTACATGGACCGGGCCTATCTCGATGCCAAGGCCCACGGCTGGTCGCGGCAGCCGATCGTCGAGATGCTGATACCGTCCACGCTCGACGACAGCCTCGCGCCGCCGGGCATGCACGTGGCCAGCCTCTTCTGCCAGCACGTGGCCCCGGTGCTGCCCGAGGGCGCCTCGTGGGACGATCATCGAGAGGAGGTCGCCGATCTCATGATCGACCTGGTGAACGGACACGCGCCGAACTTCAAGGCGGCGGTGCTCGGCCGCCAGATCATGAGTCCGCTCGACCTGGAGCGCACCTTCGGCCTGATCGGCGGCGACATCTTTCACGGCGCGCTGAGCCTCGATCAACTGTTCTCGGCCAGACCCATGCTGGGTCACGGCGACTATCGAGGCCCGTTGCCCGGGCTGTACATGTGCGGATCGGGCACGCATCCGGGCGGCGGCGTCACCGGCGCCCCGGGTCACAACGCGGCGCGCGAGATCGCGCGC
The DNA here is from genome assembly GCA_021779875.1 of Pseudomonadota bacterium. Lineage (GTDB taxonomy): Bacteria > Pseudomonadota > Gammaproteobacteria > Steroidobacterales > Steroidobacteraceae > Bog-1198. Next base: position 4,153 of record JAJXZV010000180.1, on the reverse strand, counting down.
GACTTCCGCCGCGGCCGCCTGCGCTGAGGCGCGCCGGGTCAGCCCATGGGTGCCACGCCGATGAACGCGCGGTGGGCCCAGCCCACGACGATCGCGTACAAGGCGAGACCGGCGATCACCGCGACGGCATCGTTCCAGGGCCGGGCGGGCGCCGTGCGCGAGGCCGGCGGCGGCCGGCGCTTCCATGAGATGCGGTCGGCCACCGCCCACGCGAGCAGGCCGCCGAACAACACCAGGTCCGCGCCCGTGCCGTTGGCGAGCAGGTGCGCGAACGCCCAGAGCTTCACCGCCACCAGCACCGGGTGTTTGGTCGCGCTCTTGATGCGGCCCGGCAGATATCCTGCGAGCAGCAGCGGGAACACGGGCAGCATCAGCAGCATGACCACGTGGCGCATGGCGGGCGGCGGCACGTAGACCACGACGGGCTCGCGGCGCGCCAGCGCGAATCCGTACGCGATCAGCACCACGCCGATCAAGGCGATCGCGCCGTACACCGCCCGGAAGGCGCCCATGCCGAGACGCGCGATGGCGCGCTCGCGCACTCCGGGCGCCACCACGGCGAGCGAATGGATGCCGATGAAGACCACCATGCCGATGAGGAGGACGGTCACGAGACGCTCCTAGTGACGCCGGCGCCGCTTGGCCGGCACCCGTTTGGCCGGCGCACGCTTGGCCGTCGAACGCTTCAACGGGGGACGCTTCGCCGGCGCACGCTTGGACTGAACACGCTTCGCCGGCGCACGCTTTGCCGAGACACGCTTCGCCGGCGCACGCTTTGCCGGCGCACGCTTTGCCGGGACACGCTTCGCCGGCGCACGCTTTGCCGGGACACGCTTCGCCGGCGCACGCCGGCTCGACCGCGCGGTCGGCGTCTTCGCGGGCTTGGGCCTCGAAGCGCGCCGCGTCTTCCGGGGCCTGGAGGCCGGCACTGCGGCATCGTCCGGCGGGCCGCGCAGCTGCTCGAGAATGGCCGGATTCTCGAGCGTCGAAATATCCTGGGTGATCGGCTCGCCGCGCGCGAGCGCGCGCAGGAGCCGGCGCATGATCTTGCCCGAGCGCGTCTTCGGCAGGTTCTCCGTGAAGCGGATCTCATCCGGCTTCGCGATCGGGCTCAACTGCTCGCCCACCCACGCGCGCAGTTCGTCGATCAATTGCGCGACATCGCCGCCCTGCGGCCGATCGCCGCTCAGGACGACGTACGCGAAGACCGCCTCGCCCTTGATCTCGTGGGGCTTGCCGACCACGGCGGACTCGGCCACCTGCGGATGGGCGACCAGCGCCGACTCGATCTCCATGGTGCCGAGCCGGTGGCCCGCCACGTTCAGCACGTCGTCGATCCGGCCCATGATCCAGTAATAGCCGTCCGCATCGCGGTGCGCGGAATCGCCGGCCACGTAGTAGCGATTCTGGAACTTCTCGAAATAGGTGTGCAGGTAGCGCTCGTTGTCGCCCCAGATCGTGCGCAACATCGAGGGCCACGGACGCCTGATGACCAGGTAGCCGCCGGCATCGACGCCCTTCACCGAGCGGCCGTCGTCGTCGACGATGTCCGCGAAGATGCCCGGCAGCGGCTTCGCGCAGGACCCCGGCTTGGTCGGGGTCACGCCCGGAATCGGCGACATCATCGTGGCGCCGGTCTCGGTCTGCCACCAGGTGTCCACGATCGGACAGCGGCCGCGGCCGATCACCCGGTGATACCACATCCAGGCCTCGGGATTGATCGGCTCGCCGACGCTGCCCAGCAGACGGATCTTGCCGAGGTCGTAGGCGGCCGGAACGTCGTCGCCGAGCTTCATCAGCGCCCGAATCGCGGTCGGCGCCGTGTAGAAGATCGTGACCCCGTGCGTCTCGCAGATGCGCCAGAACCGCCCGGCGTCCGGGAAGGTCGGTGCGCCCTCGTACATCATGATGGTCGCCCCGGCCGCCAAGGGTCCGTACGCGACGTAGGTGTGCCCGGTGACCCAGCCGATGTCGGCGGTACACCAGAACACGTCGCGATCGTTCAGATCGAAGACCCAGCGCGTGGTCATCTTGGCATTGAGGAGATAGCCGGCGCTCGAGTGCTGGATGCCCTTCGGCTTGCCGGTCGAACCCGACGTGTACAGCAGGAACAGCGGATGCTCCGCGTTCACCCACTCCGGATCGCAGTGCTCGCTGCACCCGGCCACGACGTCGTGCCACCACAGGTCGCGGCCGGCCCGCATGTGGCAGGTGCCGCCCATCCGGGCGTACACGATGACGTTGCCCACGGTCTCGCAGCCCTCGGCCATGGCCTTGTCGACCGCGTCCTTGAGCGCGACCACGTGGCCGCCGCGCCAGCCTCCGTCGGCGGTGATCACCAGCCGGGCGCCGGCGTCCTCGATGCGGTCCTTGACGGCGTTGGCGGAGAAACCGCCGAACACCACCGAATGGATGGCGCCGATGCGCGCGCAGGCGTGCATGGCGACGACCGCCTCCGGAACGAGCGGCATGTAGATGACCACGCGGTCGCCCTTGCGGATGCCGGTGGCCTTGAGCGCGTTGGCGAAGCGGCACACGTCGCGGTGCAGTTGCGCATAGGTGAGCTTGCGCACCTCGCCCGGCTCGCCCTCGAAGATGATCGCGGTCTTGTCGCCGCGGCTCTCGAGGTTCGCGTCGAGACAGTTGTGCGACACGTTGAGCTCGCCGTCGACGAACCATCGGTAGTTCGGCGCATGGGCGTCGTCGAGCGGCACTGTGAACGGACGATGCCACGTCAATTCGGCGGCCGCGAGGTCCGCCCAGAAGCCCACGTAGTCCCGCTCCGCCTTGGCGTACATTTCGTCGAGCTCCGCCTTCTTGAGCGCCGCGTGGGCGGCGAACTCGGCGGACGGGACGAACACCCGGTCCTCCTGCAATACCGATTGGATGTCTTTCTTGGCCACAGCCTCGCACTCCCCGGCTATCTTGAAAACGCCTGGTTCGCCAGTATACGGCTACGTGCGCCGCGCGGTGTCGGCGATGCGCAAGGCCTGACGGCGCAGCACGGACCCGAATCCGTGCTCATCGAAGAATTCCTCCAGGCGGTCGAGATCGGGCGCGGCCGGCCGCAGATCGTCGGGCGTGACCGACAGCGGCAGGTCGCAGACGATTCCCGTCAGACGCCGCGCCAGGTAGGCGGTCTCCTTGTGCCGCCGCAGGCGCTCGGCGACCGCGGCCGCGCCGCGCAGCTTCAGCGCCGGCACTCGATCCAGGTTCGCGTACAGGTCGTCCAGCGAGCCGAACGCCTCGAACAGCTCCGCGGCGGTCTTGCGGCCGACGCCCGGCACCCCCGGGATGTTGTCGACCGCGTCGCCCGTCAGCGCCAGGAAGTCAGCGATTCTCTCCGGCCGCGCACCGAAGCGCGGGCCGATGTCATGGTAGGCGTAGCGCGCGTTCGCCACGTAGTCCCAGAACACGTCGCCGTCGCGGATCAGCTGCGACAGATCCTTGTCTCGGGTCACCAGCACGTTGCACAGGCCGGCGGCGCGCACGCGCGCGGCGAGCGTGCCGATGACGTCGTCGGCCTCGTAGCCGGGGCTCGTGAATTGCGCCAATCCGAGATGCCGGCAGAACTCGCGGCAGAGGCCGAACTGGCGCTCGAGGTCGGCCGGCGGCGGCTCACGATTGGCCTTGTAGGCGGGGTAGATGCCGCTGCGGAACGAGGGCTCCGCGCGCGGGGCCGAATCGAAGGCGACGCCGATGCGGTGCGGGCGCACCGCCTCCAGCAGGTCCGAGAGGAAGCGCGCGAACCCGTAGAGCGCGTGCGTCGCGTTGCCCCGGGAGTCCGCCATGTCGGGCGGCATGGAATGGTAGGCCCGGAAGACGAAGTAGCTCGCGTCGACGTGGTAGACGAGGTCCTGTCGCGGCGGGCCGCTCACATGGGAAAGCGCAGCATCCGCTCGTGCAGCTTGCTTGCGCGCGGGAAATGGGCGATCAGGTACTCCATCTGGTCCGCCAGCACCCGGCGGCCCTTCAGGAAGATGTACTCCGCGTAGGTCGGCGTGAACGGTACGGCCAGCAGCTGCATGCCGGCCTGTTCGGGCGTGCGCGACGCCTTGGCGTTGTTGCAGCGCCGGCAGGCGGATACGACGTTGCTCCAGGTGTCGCGGCCGCCGCGGCTGAACGGGGTGACGTGGTCCCTGGACAGCAGGGC
>JAJXZV010000059.1 GCA_021779875.1 Pseudomonadota bacterium | reverse complement strand
GCACAGCCCCCGGCGCCGTCGGCCGCGCTCATCGCGCGCGCCTCGACTCGGCGGCGGCGTCCCGCGCATCGGCGCGCAGGACCGACAACAACTGCTCGAAATCCCCAGGCACGGGGCTCTCGACGGTGAGCCGCCGGCCGCTGCGCGGGTGATCGACGGTGAGGGCCGCGGCGTGCAGCGCCTGGCGCTTGAAGCCGCGCAACGTGGCGGCGAGCGCGTCGGACACGCCCCGGGGCCGGGCGAAGCGGCCGCCGTACACCGGATCGCCGACGATCGGGTGATGCAGATGCGCCAGGTGCAGGCGGATCTGATGCGTGCGGCCGGTCTCGAGACTTACCCGCAGCAGGCTGTGCGCGCGGAAGCGCTCCGCGACCCGGTAGTGCGTCACCGCCGCCCGGCCGTCCGAGCGCACCGCCATGCGGACCCGGTCGCTGCGATGGCGGCCGATCGGCAGATCGATGGTGCCGCCGGCGGTCACGACACCCGTGCACACGGCGAGATATTCACGCGCCACGGTTCGCGCCTGCAATTGGCGCGTGAGCGAGGTGTGCGCCTCGGCCGTGCGCGCCACCAGCAAGAGCCCGCTCGTGTCCTTGTCCAGGCGGTGGATGATGCCGGCGCGCGGCAGGGCCGCGAGCCGCGGGTCGTGGCCGAGCAGCGCGTTCTGCAGCGTATGGCGGGGATTGCCCGCGCCCGGATGCACCACCAGGCCGGCCGGCTTGTCGACGATGAGCAGATCCCGATCCTCGTACGCCACCGTGAGCGGGATGTCCTCGGCCAGCACCTCGCCGGCGGGCGCCTCCTCGGCGATCGCGACGTTCACCCGCGCCCCGGCCGGCGCCGGATCGCGCGGCCGGCAGGCGCGTCGGTCGAGGGTGATCCGGCCGTCCTCGATCCAGCCCTTGATGCGGGTGCGCGAATGCTGCGGCAGCAGGCGGGCGAGCACCGCGTCCAGACGTTCGCCCGCGAGTTCGGCGGGGACCCGCAGCTCGAGCGCGCGCGCCGCCGGCTCCCCGGAGGCGCCCGAAGCCGGCGCCGGGGCATCGGGTATACTGCCGCGCTTCACCGTCATTGGACCATTGTAAGGAAACCGCCGTGAGACTGCGTGATCTTGTCCGTTCGAGCCGGGTCTTGCTGCTCGCCCTCGGGGTGGTGATGCTCGCCGCCGGCTGCCGCAGCCATCGCGGGGACGAGGCCAAGTCCGGCCCCGAGGTCATCTACGCGAAGGCGCAGAAGGCGATGAAGAACGGCAGCTACGCCGAAGCGGTCAAGCAGCTCGAGGCGCTGCAGTCGCGCTTTCCCTTCAGCGAGTCGGCGCGCCAGGCGCAGCTCGACATGATCTACGCCTATTACAAGAACCACGAGACCGATCCGGCGATCGACGCGGCCGACACCTTCATCCGCGAGAACCCGACCAATCCGCGCGCCGACTACGCCTACTACATGAAGGGGCTGGTGTACTTCGAGCGGCCCGCGAACTTCATGGAGCGCTACTTCAACGTCGACCTGTCGCAGCGCCCGCCCACCAATTCGCGCAAGTCCTTCGACGCCTTCGACGAATTGATCAAGAAGTATCCGCACAGCGAATACGTCCCCGACGCCCGTCAGCGCATGATCTTCCTGCGCAACCGCCTGGCCGACTTCGAGCTGTACGTCGCCCGGTACTACATGCGCCGCGGCGCCTACGTCGGCGCCCTGAACCGCGCCAAGTACTGCGTGGAGAACTACGACGGGGCGCCCGCCGTGCAGGGCTCGCTCCAGGTCATCGTGCAGGCCTATCGCGCGCTCAAGATGGACGACCTGGCCGCGAACGCCGAGAAGGTGTACGACGCGAACTACCCGAAGGACGCGAAGGCCGTGGCGCCCAAGAAGTCCTGGTGGCGCCGGCTCCTCTGAGCCGCCCGAGACCCGCCGGCGCAGGTCCGGCTCAGCGGGACTGATAGCCGCTGGTGATCGGATAGCGCCAGTCGCGCCCGAACGCGCGGCCGCTCACCCGCACACCCGGGGGCGCCTGCCGCCGCTTGTATTCGTTGCGCTTGACCATGTCGAGCACCCGGCCGACGATCGCGCGGTCGAAACCGCGGGCCGCGATCTGATCCACCGACAGGTCCTCCTCGATGAAGGCCTCGAGGATGGGATCGAGGATCTCGTAGGGCGGCAGGCTGTCGGTGTCCTTCTGATCGTGGCGCAGCTCGGCCGACGGCGGCCGCTCGATCACGCGCGCCGGGATGACCGGGCCGCGCGCGTTGCGCCACGCCGCCAGGCGATAGACCAGCAGCTTGCTGCAATCCTTGATCGGCGCGAAGCCGCCCGCCATGTCGCCGTAGAGCGTCGCGTAGCCGACCGCCATCTCGCTCTTGTTGCCCGTGGTGAGCAGCATCCGCCCCGTCTTGTTCGAGATGCCCATGAGCAGCACCCCGCGGCAGCGCGACTGGATGTTCTCCTCCGCCGTATCCGGCGGCCGGCCCGCGAACTCGTCCTTGAGGGCCGCGAGCGTCGCCTCGAACATGCCCTCGATCGAGATCTCGCTGTGCTTGACGTTCAGCCACTTCGCCTGCAGTGCGGCGTCGTCCTTGCTCATCTGCGAGGTGAAGCGCGAGGGCATCGCCACCGAATGCACCCGCTCGGGGCCGAGCGCATCGACCGCGACGCACAGGGTGAGCGCCGAATCGACGCCGCCCGACAGACCGAGCACCACGCCCGGGAAGCGGTGCTTCTCGACGTAGTCGCGGGTGCCGAGCACCAGCGCGCCGTACACGCTCTCCTCCTGGCCTTGCAGCGGCACGACCTCGCCCGGCACCGGCCGCACGACGCCCGTATCGGCCACCTCCAGGTCGACCGCGTACAGGCCCTCGAGGTAGGCCGGCGCGCGCGTGGTGACCTCGCCCGCCGCGCTCATCACGAACGACTGGCCGTCGAACACCAGTTCGTCCTGGCCGCCGACCAGATTGACGAACACCAGCGGCACGCCGCACTCGGCCACGCGCCGGCTCGCCACGCGCTGCTCGCGCTGCTCCTGCTTGCCGACCTCGTAGGGCGAGGCGTTGATCGCGAGCAGCACCTGCGCGCCGGCCGCGCGCGCCTTGGCCGCGGGCTCGGGGTCCCAGACGTCCTCGCAGACCAGCACGCCGGCGCGCGTACCCGCCAGATCGAACACCGTCGGCTCCCCGCCCGGGGTGAAATAGCGCTTCTCGTCGAACACCCGGTAGTTCGGCAGGCAGGCCTTGCGATGATTGGCGAGCACCGCGCCGTCGCGCAGCACGATCGCCGCATTGTGGATGGTCGCGCCCACGTACTCCGGATAGCCGGCGACCAGGGTGATCCCGCGCACCTCCCGCTTGAGCCGCTCGATCGAGCGCGCCACCTGGGCGCGCATGCCGGAATGGAACAGCAGATCCTCGGGCGGGTAGCCCGACACGGCGAGTTCGGGGCAGAGGATCACGTCGGCACGCAGGCGGTCGCGCGCCTCGTTCGCCGCGGCGACCAGGCGCGAGGTGTTGCCATCGACGTCGCCGACGACCATGTCGAGCTGCGCCATCACGCAGCGCAGCCGCTGGGAGCTCAAGATGCGTCTCCCATCCGATCGAAATCCATGGATTGACCCTTCGAATGCCGCGGCAGCGCCCTGAAATTCCTCGGGGCGCGCTATTCTGAATTAAGCTTCCCCGTTGCGCAAAGCCGCCTTTCGAGGAGTCGACCGCGTGAATCGCCCCGCCGACCGCAGCAACCCGCACCGGCCCGCACTGAATTGGCGCGTGCTCGGACTGCTCAACCTGTACCGCGTGCTCGTGCCCCTGGTGCTCATCGGCCTGTACTCCCTGGGGGGCGGGCGCGGCATCGCGGTCGATTCGACGCGCCTGTTCTTCGGCGCCTCGGTCGCCTACCTGTGCGTCGGACTGATCGGCATCGCGCTGGTGCGGCGCCGACGGCCGACCGCCGACCTGCAGACCGCGATGCAGGCCACGGCGGACGTCGTGGTGCTGATGCTGCTGCTGCACGCCACCGGCGGGGTCACCGGCAGCCTCGGGCTGCTGTTGCTGGTGCCGGTGGGCAGCCTCGCCTTCATCCTGCCGCCGCGCAGCGCCCTGTTCCTCGCCGCGGTGGCCGTGCTCGCCGTGCTCGGCCACACCATCGCCCTGGAGCTCGACGGCCGGGCCGACATCGCCGCGCTCGGCGCGGCGGGCCTGCTCGGCAGCGTCCTGCTCACCCTGGCGGCCACCGCGAGCATGGTGGCGGGCCGGATGCGCGAGAGCGAGGCCCTGGTGCGTCAAAAGGACGTCGACCTCGCGAACCTCGCCGAGCTGTCGCAATACATCGTGCACCACCTGCGCGAGAGCCTGCTGGTGGTCGACGAGAGCGATCGCATCCGGCTCATCAACCCTTCCGCGGCCGAGATCCTGGGCGACCGGCAGGCCGTGCCGGGCGCGCTGGTCGGCGAGGCCTCGCCGCGGCTGCTGTACTCCCTGACCGCGTGGCGCCGGCACGAGCGCGGCGACGGTTCGCCGGCCACCTTCGTCGCCGCGGACGGCGGCCGCGTGATCCAGCCGCACTTCGCGCCGCTCGGCGGCGCGGCGCCCGGGCCGATGCTGATCTTCCTCGAGGATACGAGCCTGATGGCCGAGCGCGTGCAGCAAAGCAAGCTCGCCTCGCTCGGCCGGCTGTCCGCGAGCATCGCGCACGAGATCCGAAATCCCGTCGGCGCCATGAGCCACGCGGCCCAGCTGCTCGCCGAAAGCGCGGCGATCGGCGCCCCGGAGCGCCGCCTGACCGACATCATCCGCGCCAACGCCGAGCGGGTGAGCGGCATCATCGACAACGTGCTGCAGCTCTCGCGCCGGGAAGGCACCAAGCCGACCCGGCTGGCGATCGGCGAATGGCTGGACGAATTCATCGAGGAGTTCTCGGTCACCATGCAGGTCCCCGAGACCGATATGGACCTCGGCGGCGCCCTGGCGGACGCCGGCCTTGCGGACGGCGCCCCGGACATCGAGGTGCGTTTCGATCCCGGCCACCTGCGCCAGGTGCTCTGGAATCTGTGCGAGAACGCGCTGAAGTACGGCGCCGGGTCCGGCGGGCCGCGCCTAGAGATCAGGGCCGGGCGCCTGAATCCGAGCCACCGCCCCTTCCTCGAGGTCGCCGACCGCGGACCGGGAATCGAGCGCGCCGCGGTGGACCGGATCTTCGAGCCGTTCTTCACCGGCCCGCGGGGCGGCACCGGCCTCGGCCTGTTCATCGCGCGCGAGCTGTGCCAGCTCAATCGCGCGGTGCTGCTCTACGAGCCGCGGCCGGACGGGGGCAGCGTCTTTCGAATCGTGTTCAGCGACCCGCGGCGCTGGGCGGACTAGCGGGCGCGCTGACGCTACAATACGCGGCCATGGGGAACCCGACGGTGCTGGTGGTCGACGACGAGCCGGATCTGTGCGAGCTGCTGTCGATCACGCTCGAGCGCATGAATCTGACGCCTCGGGTCGCGAACTCGGCGGCCGGCGCCCAGCGCCTGCTCAAGACCGAGCGCTTCGATCTTTGCCTCACCGACATGCAATTGCCGGACGGGGACGGCCTGGACCTCGTGAAATGGATCCAGCAGCACGCGCCGAACGTGCCCGTGGCGGTGATCACCGCCCACGGCAACATGGAGACCGCGGTGCGCGCCTTGAAGCTCGGCGCCTTCGATTTCGTCTCGAAGCCCCTCGACCTCGGCAATCTGCGCAAGCTCGTGGCCACCGCGATCAGGCTCTCGACGGACGTCGACGGGGACACCAGCGTCTTCGGGCCCCGGCTGCTCGGCGGGTCCCCCGCCATGCAGCACCTGCGCGAGCTGATCGCCCGCGTCGCGCGCAGCCAGGCGCCGGTGCACATCTGCGGCGAATCCGGCACGGGCAAGGAGCTCGTGGCCAAGCTCATCCACGAGTCGGGGCCGCGGCGCGCCGGCCCGTTCGTGCCGGTGAACTGCGGCGCCATCCCCAACGAGCTCATGGAGAGCGAGCTGTTCGGCCACAAGCGCGGCAGCTTCACCGGCGCCGTGAGCGACAAGCGCGGGCTCATCCCGTCGGCCGAGGGCGGCACGTTGTTTCTCGACGAGATCGCCGACCTGCCGCTGCACATGCAGGTCAAGCTCCTGCGGGTGATCCAGGAGAAGGCCGTGCGGCCGGTCGGCGAGCAGCAGGAGATCGCGGTGGACGCACGGATCCTGTCGGCGACCCACAAGAACCTGGCCCAGCTGGTCGCCGAGGGCCGGTTTCGCGAGGACCTGTACTACCGCGTCAACGTCATCGAACTGCGCGTGCCGGCGCTGCGCGAACGGCTCGGAGACATCCCCGAGCTCGCCGAAGCGGTGCTGCGCCGGCTCGGGCGGCGGCTCAAGACCACACCGCCCCGGCTGGCCGCGGACGCCATGGCGGCGCTCGAGTCGTACGCCTTCCCGGGCAATGTTCGCGAGCTCGAGAACATCCTGGAGCGCGCCGTGGTGATGGCCAGCGGAGAAGAGATCGAACCCGGAGACATTCGCCTGGATATCGCCGCGCGGCCGGAAGACGGCGCGGGCGTCGCCGCCTCCGCCGTTTCCGCGAACGGCTCCCTGCTGCCGCTTCTCCCGCCCGGCCATCATCCCGCAGCCCGCCACGAGACCGCCGAGGACCAACGCCGCCCACAGAGATCGCACGCTCATGCGTGCCGTGTACGAATGTCGCGCGCGAAAGGCAAAGGGGCGGGCGCCGCGATCAACCGTCCAGGGCGGCGAGGCGTTCAACGGCGACGTGAAGATCCTCACGAGCTGCCCGAGCTGTCTGCAGGGCCTGTCGCGCTACACCGAAGAT
>JAJXZV010000437.1 GCA_021779875.1 Pseudomonadota bacterium | reverse complement strand
GCGATTAACCGTGCCGGCCGAAGTGCACGGCATCCTGCTGCTGGACAAGCCGCTGCAGGCGAGTTCGGCCGGGGCGGTGGCGCGGGTGAAGCGCCTCTTCCAGGCGCACAAGGCCGGGCACACCGGTTCGCTCGATCCGCTGGCCACCGGCCTGCTGCCGATCTGCCTCGGCGAGGCGACCAAGTTCGGCGCTCCGCTCCTCGAGGCCGACAAGACCTATCGCGTCACGGTGCGCCTGGGCGAGCGCACGCCGAGCGCCGACCGCGAGTCGCCGGTCGTGGAGCGGCGCGCATTGCCGCCCTTCACGACCGAGGACCTGAGCGAGGCGCTGCGTGAATTCCCGCGCGCCTACGCGCAGGTGCCGCCGATGCACTCGGCGCTCAAGCAGCAGGGCCGTCCGTTGTACGAATATGCCCGCGCCGGCGAGACGCGCGAGCGCGCGGCGCGCGACATCGTGATCCACGAACTGCACCTCGTCGAGTGGCGGTCGCCGGAGCTCACCTTCGAGGTGCGCTGCTCGAAGGGAGCCTATATACGGGTGATGGCGGAGGATCTGGCCGCCCGCCTGGGCACGATTGGACATCTGGCGGTGCTGCGTCGCGTCGCGGTGACGCCCTTCGGCACGCTGGCGTCGCCGCCCGACCTGTGGACGTTCGAGGCGCTCGAGGCGCTGCCCCTGGAGCGGCGGCGCGAGCTGCTCCTGCCGGTGGACGCGGCGCTCACCGGGTGCGGGCGCCTCGATCTGCCCGCCGAATCGTTGCAGGCCTTCTTGCGGGGCCAGGCGGTGCCGGTTCCGGCGGACGCCGGGGGCGGGTCGGCGCCGCGCGTGCGCGTCTACGGCGCCGGCCGGGGGTTCCTGGGCCTGGGGTCGATCGAGCCGCCGGGGCGCCTGGTACCGGTGCGGCTGGTGGCGGCCGGGCAGATTGACGATGGTGCTTGAGGGTCACGCCCGCGACGCGTACAATGCGCGCCTCTTTATAGGCCCTAAGTGATTGATTTAGGTTTGATTTCAATGCCACTTACTCGCGAAGAAAAGTCCCAGGTTCTCGGAAAATTCCAACGCAGCTCGAACGACACGGGTTCTCCCGAGGTACAGATCGCTCTGCTGTCGGAGCGCATCAATGGTTTGAGCCAGCATTTCACCACGCACAAGTCCGATCACGCGTCGCGTCGTGGTTTGCTCAAGATGGTGAATCAGCGCCGCAAGCTCCTCGATTATCTGAAGAGCACCACGCCGGAGAAGTACTCCGAGGTGGTCGAGCGTCTGGGCCTACGCCGCTGACGCGCGGTCGCGGCCGCGCCTGGGCCTCGAGTTCAATCATCATCAAATCCAACGGTCTCAAGGGGCTGCCCACGTGAGCGCTATCAAGAAAAGTTTCAAGTTTGGGGATCACACCGTGACGATCGAGACGGGCGAACTCGCCCGTCAGGCCGACGGCGCGGTCGTCGTGTCCATGGGCGAGACCGTGGTGCTGGTCACCGCGGTCGGCCAGAAGAAGCCGGCGCCGGGCCGGGACTTCTTTCCGCTCACCGTCAATTATCAGGAGAAGACCTACGCCGCGGGCCGCATCCCGGGCGGGTTCTTCAAGCGCGAAGGCCGCCCCACCGAGAAGGAGACCCTCACGTCCCGCCTGATCGACCGGCCGATCCGGCCGCTGTTCCCCGAGGGCTTCGTCAACGACGTGCAGGTGGTGGCCTCGGTGCTGTCGGTCAATCCCGAGGTCGATCCCGACATCCCTTCGTTGCTCGGCGCCTCGGCCGCGCTCGCGATCTCGGGTATGCCGTTCCTCGGACCGATCGGCGCGGCGCGCGTCGGTTACGTCGACGGCAAGTACGTGCTCAATCCCACGCAGACGCAGCTGGCCACCTCCCGGCTGGACCTCGTGGTCGCCGGCACCCACGAAGGGGTGCTGATGGTCGAGTCGGAGGCCGAAGGCCTCGACGAACCGACCATGCTCGGCGCCGTGATGTTCGGCCACGAGCAGATGCAGGCGGCCATCAAGGTCATCAAGGAACTCGCGGCCGAGGCCGGCAAGCCGAAGTGGTCGTGGGTCCGCCCGGAGGAGAACAGCGAGCTCAAGAACGCGGTCCAGTCGCACGCCGAGAAGGCCCTGACCGAGGCGTACGCGCTCACCGAGAAGCAGCAGCGCCACGCCAGGATCGGCGAGATCAAGACGGCCGTGCTCGCGGCGTTGGCGCAGGGCGAGTCGCCGAAGTTCACCGCCGACCAGGTGGGCGGCGAGTTCTTCAATCTCGAGTACCGCCTGGTGCGCGAGCGAATCCTTCAGGGTCTGCCGCGCATCGACGGCCGCGACACCAAGACCGTGCGCAACATCAACATCCGCACCGGCGTGCTGGCGCGAACCCACGGCTCGGCGCTGTTCACGCGCGGCGAGACCCAGGCGCTGGTGGTCACGACGCTCGGCACCGGCCGCGACGCGCAGATCATCGACGGCCTGACGGGCGAGCGCAAGGAGCCGTTCATGCTCCACTACAACTTCCCGCCGTTCAGCGTCGGCGAGACCGGCATGATGGGCTCGCCGAAGCGCCGCGAGATCGGCCACGGCAACCTCGCCAAGCGCGGCGTGAAGGCCATGATGCCCGACATGGCGAAGTTCCCGTACGTGATCCGCGTGGTTTCGGAGATCCTGGAGTCGAACGGCTCGAGCTCGATGGCGAGCGTGTGCGGCACCAGCCTCGCGCTGATGGACGCCGGCGTGCCGATCAAGGCGCCGGTGGCCGGCGTCGCCATGGGCCTGGTGAAGGAGGGCGACCGCTACCAGGTGCTCACCGACATCCTGGGCGACGAGGATCATCTCGGCGACATGGACTTCAAGGTGGCCGGCACGAAGGACGGCATCACCGCCCTGCAGATGGACATCAAGATCACGAGCATCACCCGCGAGATCATGCAGGTGGCGCTCGATCAGGCCCGCGCCGGGCGGCTGCACATCCTCGGCGAGATGAACAAGGTGCTGGCGAAGCCGCGCGAGAACATGTCCGAGTGGGCGCCCACCATCATCACCCTGAAGATCGATCCGGAGAAGATCCGCGACGTGATCGGCAAGGGCGGCGCCGTGATCCGCCAGATCACCGAGGAGACCGGCACCTCGATCGATATCGAGAACGACGGTACGGTGAAGATCGCCTCCGTGCAGGGCGCGGCCGGGCGCGAAGCCCAGCGGCGGATCGAGCTGATCACGGCGGACGTCGAGGTCGGCCGGGTGTACGAGGGCAAGGTGGCGCGGCTCATGGACTTCGGCGCGTTCGTCACCATTCTGCCGGGCCGCGACGGCCTGGTGCACATCTCGCAGATCTCCGAGGAGCGGGTCGAGCGGGTCGGCGACAAGCTCAAGGAAGGCGACGTGGTGCGCGTGAAGGTGCTCGAGGTCGACCGGCAGGGCCGGGTGCGCCTGTCGATGCGCAACGTCGATATCGGCTGATCGTGCCGCGCGGCCAGCGGGGCGCTGGCCGCGCGGGCTGATTGGTCCGCTATTTCACCAGGTTGGTCTCGCGTGCCGGCGCGAGCGACTTGAAGGCCTCCTCCGGCGGACGGACGCGCGGCGGCAGTTCGGCGGGGACGGCGGTCTTGGGACGCTCGCGCGGCGGCTGCTGGGCCAAAAATGACCTCATGACCTCGGCGAGCTGGGCGCTGATCGAGGCATGCAGCGGGCTGCCATGAGCGCGAATGACCCCGACCAACAGCTCCTCGCTGAGGATCGGATCGGCCAGCTGTTCCTGCTCGGCGATGACCTGCAACAGGATGCTGCGCGTGATGTCCGCGTTGTTCTTCTTGTCCACCACGATGAAGTCGATCCGGTCGACGACCAGACGCCGCACGTCGGCCAGCGTGATGTAACGGCTCTCCACCGTGTCATACAGGCGGCGATTGGGATATTTCTTGATCACTCGCGGATCGCTCATGGCGCGCTCCTCGCTCGAGTTGGCCGATTGGCCGGCGGATCCAGTGCCGCAATGCATTGCGTTCCCTGGCCATGCCGGTGCCCGTTCCTAAGGCTTTAATTCGACTCCAGAATAGCGCAATGCTGCAACAAGGCAAACTCGAGCTTTCCCTATTTATTTTTGGCCCGAATGCGCGCATGGTTAATAGTTTAGCCGCGGACCGGCAGGGCCGGCCGCTTCGGCACCCGTTCCGGGTCCCACCGGCGGATCGCCCAATCCCAGATCTCGGGCAGTCCCGCCGGTAGGGGCTGCTCGCCCACCGGCAGGCCGAGCAGGTCGAGGGCCCGCAGCAGCGGCCCCTGCGGCTCGCGGGCGTCCAGGGCGAGGCTTCGGGCGGACTTCGCGAGCTTGGCGCCGTCCGGCTCCGTGAGCACGGGCACGTGGGCGTAGCGGGGCGCGGGCAGTCCGAGCAGCTCCTGCAGATGCCGCTGGGCGGGGGTGTGCTCGATCAGGTCCGCGCCCCGCACCACGTCGGTGACCCCCTGGGCGGCATCGTCGACCACGACCGCCAGCAGATAGGACACGATCCCGTCGCGCCGGCGGATCACGAGGTCGCCGGCGGTCGCGGCCACGTCCCGGGCGCCGGGTCCCTGGATGCGGTCGGTGAAGCGCACGATTCCCGGTTCGACCCGCAGGCGCACCGCGGTCGGCCGGCCGCGGCGCAGCGGTCCCGACCGGCAGCTGCCCGGATAGCGGGGCGCGTCGGCCAGATCGAGGCGGCTGCAGGAGCATTCGAAGGTGCGGCCGGCGCGGCGCAGCGCGTCGAGCGCCGCCGCGTAGAGCGGTCCGCGATCGCTCTGGCGGACCACCTCGCCGTCCCACTCGAAGCCGAAGGCCTCCAAGGTGCGCAGGATGCGCGCGGCGGCACCGGGCCGCTCGCGGGGCCGGTCGAGGTCCTCCAGTCGGATCAGCCAGCGGCCGCCGTGGGCGCGTGCATCCAGGTAGCTGGCGGCGGCGGCGTACAGCGACCCGAGGTGCAGGTCGCCCGTCGGGGAGGGCGCGAAGCGCCCCACGTACTCAGCGGTAGCGGTCGTCGCGGTCCCCGTACTGCTTCTCGCGGCGCTCGCGCCGCTCCTGCGCCTCGACCGAGAGCGTGGCGACCGGCCGGGCTTCGAGCCGCTTGATGCCGATTTCCTCCCCGGTCTCGAGGCAATAACCGTAGGTGCCGTCCTCGATGCGCTTCAAGGCCTCGTCGATCTTGCGGATCAGCTTGCGCTCGCGGTCGCGGGTGCGCAGCTCCAGGCTGAACTCCTCCTCCTGGGTCGCACGGTCGTTCGGGTCGGGGAAGTTCGCCGCCTCGTCCTTCATGTGCAGCACCGTCCGATCGACCTCGACCATCAGGTCGCGCTTCCAGTTCTGCAGGATGCGGGCGAAGTGCTCGAGCTGCTCCTTGTTCATGTACTGCTCGCCGCGGCGGGCGATGTACGGTTTGACGTTGCGGGGACCCGCGAGCAGGCTGGAGGCGCCCGGTTCGCCCTCGAATTCCTCGTCCGGCACCGCTCGCAGCGGCGCGGTCAGGGGCCGCGTGTCGAACTTGACCGGCGCGGCCGACTTCCCCGGACGGAGCTCGGCGGGCTTGGGCTTCGCCGGCTTGGCCGGTGCCGCGGCCTTGGCCGGCGCTGCCTTCGGGGCCCCCTTGACGGGCTGCTTGGCGGCGGGGGCGGAGGACGGCTTGCCCGCCGCGGCGGGGCGGGCCGCTTTCTTGGCCACAGCCGGCTTGGGAGCCGGCTTCTTCGGCGCCGCCTTGACCGGCTTCCTGGCCGTCTTGTTCGCTTTCTTCGAGGGCATGTGGATCTCCGCCACCTTGACTGAGCGCGGGATTATACCGGTGCACGGGGAGGTGTACAGGGCGGCGCGGCGGCCGCGGGGCGCTCCCGAGCGGCGCGCTCGCTCAGGGCAGCAGGACGGGCGCCGCGCCGTGCCAGGCCGCCATGCGGTGCTCGGCGACGATCGTGGTGTAGATGCCGCCGCGGACGTTGAATTCGGCCGTGAGGCGCATGAACCGCGGCTCGGTGGCCCTGACCAGGGCGGTCAGGATCTCGTTGGTCACGGCCTCGTGGAAGGCGCCTCGATCGCGAAACGACCAGACGTATAGTTTCAAGGATTTCAATTCGACACAGCGTGCATCGGGGACGTATTCGAGCTTCAACGTGGCGAAATCCGGCTGACCCGTCTTCGGGCACAGACAGGTGAACTCCGGAATGGACATGCGGATCGTATAGTCCCGCTCGGGGGTGGGGTTGACGAAGGTCTCCAAGGCGGTGCTGGGTGCTGACATGCTCGCGCGCGGGGCCGGATCCGAGGGGTTTACGATTGGGGTGATTACTTTACACTACGCGCCTCATTGACGGCCATGCGCGCCACCGCAGCGCGCGATTCAGAGAACCGATGCGTCTAACCAAACTCAAGATTGCCGGCTTCAAGTCCTTCGTCGACCCGACCACGGTGACCTTCCCCAGCAGCCTCACGGGGGTGGTGGGCCCGAACGGCTGCGGCAAGTCGAACATCATCGACGCGGTCCGCTGGGTGATGGGCGAGATCTCCGCCAAGCACCTGCGCGGCGAATCCATGGCCGACGTCATCTTCAACGGTTCCTCCGCCCGCAAGCCCCTGGGCGCCGCGTCGGTGGAATTGGTTTTCGACAATTCCGAAGGCAAGATCGCCGGCCAGTACGCGAACTACAACGAAGTCGCCTTGCGCCGCTCGGTGAGTCGCGACGGCACGTCGGACTATTTCATCAACGGAGTCAAAGTCCGGCGCAAGGACATCACGCAATTGTTCCTCGGCACGGGCCTCGGGGCTCGCAGCTACGCCATCATCGAGCAGGGGATGATTTCGCGCATCATCGAGGCGCGG
>JAJXZV010000220.1 GCA_021779875.1 Pseudomonadota bacterium | reverse complement strand
CGCCGCGAATTGCTCCCGGCCGCGGCGGCCGCGCGCAGATCGGCAAGGGCATGTGGGCGATGACCGAGCGGATGGCCGCCATGCTCGATTCGAAGGGCGCTCATCTGGAAGCCGGCGCGAGCACCTCGTGGGTGCCCTCGCCGACCGCGGCGACCATCCACGCCCTGAATTATCACCGGGTGCGGGTCGCCGACGCCCAGACGCTGCTCGCGGGCCGGCCGAGGGCCCCGCTCGCGGACATCCTCACCCCGCCGCTCGCGGCCGGCGCCCGCTGGAGCCCTTCGGAGGTCGAGGAGGAGCTCGACAACAACCTGCAGAGCATCCTCGGCTACGTGGTCCGCTGGATCGACGAGGGTATCGGCTGTTCCAAGGTGCCGGACTACTACAACGTGGCGCTGATGGAGGATCGGGCGACGCTGCGCATCTCGAGCCAGCACGTGGCCAACTGGCTGCATCACGACGTGTGCAGCCGCGAGCAGGTCATGCAGGGACTGCACCGGATGGCGCAGGTGGTCGATGCGCAGAACGCCGGCGCTCCCGGCTACCGGCGCCTGGCCGACGACGCCGAGCACAACCCAGCCTTTCAGGCCGCACGTGACCTCGTCCTGCGTGGCCGCGAGCAGGCGAACGGCTACACCGAGGTCATCCTGCACGCCCGCCGGCTTCAGCGTCTGGCGGCTCAGCCGGCCGCTGACGTGTCGAACAGCTGCGGCTGATCGGCCGGCTGGCAGCGCCAATACTGCTTGGGCGCCTGCACCGTCGCGCCGAGCGCCGCCGCCGCGTGCCAGGGCCAGCGCGGGTCGTACAGCATGGCGCGCGCCAGCGCGACCGCGTCGGCGCGCCCGTCGGCGACGATGGCCTCGGCCTGCCGCGGCTCGGTGATCAGACCGACCGCGATGGTCGCGATGCCGGCCTCGCGGCGGATGCGCTCGGCGAACGGCACCTGAAAGCCCGGGGCCGCCGGAATCACCTGCTGCGGGGACAGACCGCCGGAACTCACGTGGATCGCGGCGCAGCCGCGCGCCGCGAGGGCCTTCGAGAACTGCACCGCCTCCTCGATGTCCCAGCCGCCCGGCACCCAATCGGTGGCCGAGATGCGCACCCACACGGGCCGCTCCACCGGGAAGGCGTGGCGCACGGCATCGAAGATCTCCAGCGGGAAGCGCATGCGCTGCTCGAGGCCGCCGCCGTAATCGTCGCTGCGGCGGTTCGACAGCGGCGAGAGGAACTGGTGCAGCAGGTAGCCGTGCGCCGCGTGGATCTCGATGCCGTCGAGGCCGAGCAGCGCCGCGCGGCGCGCCGCCACCACGAAGTGCTCGCGCACCCGGTCCATGGCGTGCCGATCGAGGAAGTGCGGCGCGTGGTCGCCCGGATGGAAGGGCAATGCCGAGGGCGCCACGGTCTGCCAGCCGTCGGGCTCGCCAGGCCGGGCCTGTGCCCCGCCCCGCCACGGCGGGCGCGTCGAGGCCTTGCGCCCGGCATGCGCGAGTTGCACCGCCACGCGGATGGGCGAGTGGGTGCGGATCGCCGTCATCACGCGCGCGAGCGCCGCGGCGTTCTCCTCGCTGTAGAGCCCGAGATCCTGGGCCGTGATGCGCGCGTCCGGCGAGACCGCCGTCGCCTCGAGGGTCAGGAGCCCGGCCCCGGAGAGCGCCAGATGCCCCAGGTGGATCATGTGCCAGTCGGTCGCGGACCCGTCGGCCGCGGAATACTGGCACATGGGCGCGATCACGATGCGATTCGGCAGCGCCAGGTGTCCCAGGCGCCAGGGGGAGAACAGATGACTCACGACGCGCTCCGCTGACCTTTCAGCGGAATATTGTAGGTGATCGTCGCGCCGAACGCCTCCGGCGCCTGCGGGTCGATCCGCACCTTGTCGAACACCAGCAGCCGGGTGCCGAGCGCGAAGCTCTCCTTCAGGTCGTGCGTGACCATGAAGATGGTCATCTTGTGGGCGTTCCACAGCTTGATGATGAGCTCGTGCATGTCCGCCGTGATGCCCGGATCGAGCGCCCCGAACGGCTCGTCGAGCAGCAGGATCTTCGGCTCGCGGATCACCGACTGCGCGATCGACAGCCGCTGCTGCATGCCGCCGGAGAGCTGCGCGGGGTGCTTGTTCGCCGCCGCCTCGAGACCGATCGCCGCGAGCAGCGTGCGCGCCTTGTCGAGGGCACGCCGCCGCGCCGCGCCGAACAGCCGGCCGGTCAGCGGCGCATCCTTCAGCTCGAGGCCGAGCAGCAGATTCTGCAGCACCGTCAGGTGCGGGAACAGCGAGTACCGTTGGAACACGATGCCGCGGTCCGGTCCCGGTTCGCCGGGCAGCGGCCTGCCGTCGATCAGGAACTCGCCCCGGCTCGGCGCCTCGATGCCGAGCAGCATCCGCAGGAACGTGGTCTTGCCGCAGCCGGATGCGCCGACGATGGTCACGAACTCGTGATCGCCGACGTGCAGGTTCACGTTCTCGAGCACGACGTGACCGCCGTACTCCTTCCACATGTGCTTGACGGTCACCTGGGTCATCGTGATCTGCGGCGCACGCGGCTCAGACGCCGGGCTCGGCCCAGGCAAAGGCCTTGGCGCGCACGAGCCGCAGCAGCCGATCCATGGCGAGGGCGAGCAGCGTGATCCAGGCGACGTACGGCAGGATCACGTCCATCGCGAGATACCGGCGCACCAGGAAGATGCGAAAGCCCAGCCCCTCGGTGGAGGCGATGGCCTCGGCGGCGATCAGGAACAGCCACGCCGAACCCAGCGAGAGGCGCAGCGCGTCGATCAGTCTCGGCCAGGACTGGGGCAGCACCACCCGCAGCACGAGCTGCCAGGTGGACGCCCCGAGGGTCTGCGCCTTGATGATCTGCTCGGTCGGCAGCTCCGCGGTGCGCATGGCGAGGTCGCGCACGATCACGGGCGCGACCCCGACGACGATCAGGGTCACCTTGGCGAGTTCGCCGAGCCCCACCGCGATGAACAGGATGGGCAGCACCGCGAGCGGCGGCACCAGCGACACCGCCGCCACGAATGGCGCGGCCGAGGCCCGCAGGTAGGGCACGACCCCGATGGCGAGGCCCAGGCCGAGGCCGATCGCCGCGCTGATCGCGAGCCCCATCCCGAGCCGCTCGAGGCTCGCGCGCGTGTCGGTCCAGAGCAGGTAGTCCCCGGTGCGCTCGTCTTCCTCGAGCGCGTAGCGATGGATCGCCGCACCGATGCTCGCCGGAGCCGGCAGGAGCTTGTCGCCGGGATTGGCCTCGAGCCGTTGGTGCGAGTAATACAGATACGCCGAGATCACCAGGATGAACGGCAGCAGGCCGAGGCCGAAGGCCCCGCCGCGCCCCGGCCGCCGATTGATCAGACGGCGCACGAACGCCCGCCGCCGCGCCGGTTCACCATGTTACAACGCTCCATCCATCGCCATCTTCGCGAAACTCCCGTCGAAGCGCATCTTGACGTTGCGCGGGTCACCGAGCGTCCGGCCGGAGGGGAACTGGATGCCCACCGCGTCGACGGAGGCGGCGCCCTGGCCCAGGATGCCGTGCTCGAAGGAGAACTTTCGCACCAAATCCATGGTGTTGACCAGCGCATCGCCGTTGACGAACGCGTAGTCCTCGGCGGGCGTCGCGAACAGATGGGTGGTGGCCAGCTGCCCGGCGTAGCCGGCAGGATCGGTGCCCGAGGCCTTGGCCATGGAGGCGGTCGCCGCCTTGGCCGCGGCATCGTTCTTCGCCATCAGCGCCATGATCTCGTACCAGGCGCCGACCAGCGCCTTCCCGAGCTTGGGGTTCGCCTTCAGCGTCGCGGTGTTCACCACCATCAGATCGAGGATCTCGCCCGGTATCTTGCTCGAGTCGTACACCAGCTGCGCGTCCGGGTTCTTGAGGATGGCCGACAGCTGCGGCTTCCAGGCCACCGCCGCGGTGCTCGCCGAGGCCGCGAACGCGGCCACGATGTCCGCGTCCGAGGTGTTGACGATCTTGAGGTCCCGCTCGCGCAGGCCGACCGTGCCGAGCGCGCGCGCCAGCATGTAGTGGGACACAGACAGCTCGACCAGATTGACCTTCTGGCCCCGGATGTCCTTGAGCGTCTTGCCCTTGCCCTTGAGCACGATGCCGTCGTTGCCGTTCGAGAAGTCCCCGACGATCAGGGCCGTGGAGTCGACGCCGCCGGCCGACGGGATGGTCAGCATGTCCATGTTGGTCATCAGACAGGCGTCGAAGGTCCCGGCGGTGTACTGGTTGATCGACTCGACGTAGTCGTTCACCTGGGTGAGCTTGATCTTGATGCCGTAGCGGGCCGCCCACTTGGCGAGGATGCCGCTCTGCTCGGCGTAACCCCAGGGCATCCAGCCCACGTAGATCGTCCAGGCCATGTTGAAGCTGGTCTTCTCGGCCGCCAGCGCCGGGGGCGCGCCGGCCAGCAGCAGTGCGAGCAGCGCCGCGCCGGTCGTCGCGGCGCGCGCCATCCGTCGTATCGATCGAATCATCGTGGATCCCCCTCGTGAACATTCGGGCGTTGATCATCGGGCTGCGCCGGGCGCACCACCAGCAGTGTCTGCGCTACCAGCACCGCGCGGCCCTCGACACAGCGCATCTCGGTCACCACCACGTCGGCGGACGCGGTCACCGGCAGCTCCATCTTCATGGACTCGACGATGACCAGCGTCTCGCCGGCCTTGACCAGCTGGCCGGCCGCGGCGGCGATCTTCCAGACGCTGCCCGAGACCGGGCTGACCACCGGCAGGTGGCCCGGCGGCAGCTCCGCGGCCTCCTGGTCGGCATGCGGCTCGGGCAGCTCGGCCGCGTAGCCGATCTGGCCGGTCGCCTCCCAGCGGCGCCGCTCGGCCTCGAAGGCGCTCTGCTGGCGCGCCTTGTGGGCCGCGATGCTCTCGGCGTGGCGCTCGAGGAACGCGCGGTGCTCGCGCAGGCGGAACACCTCGTGGCGGATGTCGAGCCTCGCGCGCCCGTGCAGGAAGTCGTCCCGGAATTCGAGCAGCTCGGCGCCGCTCACCGGGTGGAAGCGGATCTGATCGAAGAAGCGCAGCAGCCAGGGGCTGCCGGGCGCGAATTCGGCGGTGCTGCGGTGGGTGTTCCACATCTGGCAGGTGCGGCCGACGAACTGATAGCCGCCCGGACCCTCCATGCCATAGACGCACAGGTAGGCGCCGCCGATCCCGACGGCGTTCTCCGGCGTCCAGGTGCGCGCCGGATTGTACTTCGTGGTCACCAGCCGGTGGCGCGGATCGACCGGCACCGCCACCGGTGCGCCGAGGTACACGTCGCCCAGGCCCAGCACCAGATAGCTCGCCTCGAACACGATCCGGCGGACCTCCTCGATCGAATCGAGTCCGTTGATGCGGCGGATGAATTCGATGTTGCTCGGGCACCAGGGCGCGTCCGCGCGCACCGACTGCATGTACTTCTCGATGGCGAGTTGGGTGGCCTCGTCGTCCCACGACAGCGGCAGGCGCACGATGCGGGTCGCGACCTCCATGTCGTCGATCGCCTCGAGCGACTCCTCCGCCTCGCACAGCGCGTCGAGCAGCCGCCTCGGCGGCAGCGTCCGGGCGTCGAAATGCACCTGCAGCGAGCGGATGCCGGGCGTCAGATCGACGATGCCGGGGAGCGACCGCGACTCGAGCCAGCGCATCAGCGCGTGCACCCGCAGGCGCAGCTCCAGATCGAGCACCAGCGGACCGTACTCGATCAGCACGTACCGGTCGCCGGCGCGCCGGTACACCACTTCCGGCCTGCCGGCGCGCGCCGGCAGGCGCTGAAGGACGGGCGAATCGGCTCGCCCGGACGCGCCCCGAGGCGCCGCCGGGACGTGCGCCGCGTCGGCGTCGCGGAGCGAGGCCAGCGCGCGCTCCTGCGCCGCCTCGGCCGCGGCCGCCGCCTCGGGCGACAGGCGCACGAAGCGCACCCGGTCGTTCGGCCGCAGCTGGCCGAGCTTCCACAGCTCGCTGCTCGCGACCACCGCGGGGCAGACGAAGCCGCCGAGCGAGGGGCCGTCCGGTCCGAGGATCACCGGCATGTCGCCGGTGAAATCCACGGCGCCGATGGCGTAGGCGTTGTCGTGGATGTTCGAGGGGTGCAGGCCCGCCTCGCCGCCGTCGGTCCGCGCCCAGCGGGGTTTCGGGCCGATCAGCCGCACCCCGGTGCGGTTCGAGTGGTAGTGAACCCGCCAGTCGGCGGCGAAGAATTCGTCGATGTCCTGATCGGTGAAGAAGTCCGGAGCCCCGTGCGGGCCGTACAGCACGCCGATCTCCCAGGCTTCGCCGATCACGGGGCGCAGCGCCTGCGGAACGGCACCCGGCTCGCTCCGGAGCACCGGCTCGCCGAGGTGCAGCACGTCGCCCGCGCGCAGCGCCCGCCCGCCGTGGCCGCCGAACTTGCCGAGCGTGAAGGTCGCGCGGCTGCCGAGGTACTCGGGCACGTCGAAGCCGCCGTCGATGGCGAGGTAGGCCCGTGCTCCGCGCGATGCGCCGCCCACGACGAGAGTCGCGCCCGCCGCGACCTCGACCGGCGTGAAGTACGGCACCGCACGCCCGTCGAGCTGCGCCGGCATGGGCGCCCCGGTGAGACAGATCCGTGTCGCGCACGTGAACTTCAGCGTCGGGCCGGCCACCGTGAATTCGAGCGCCGCGGCGCGCGGCGGGTTGCCGAGCGCGCGGTTCGCCAGCCGGAACGAGAGCGCATCCATGGGTCCGGACGGCGGCACGCCCACGGCCCAGTAGCCCTGGCGCCCCGGGTGGTCCTGCACCGTGGTCTGCGTGCCGGCGGCCAGCACCTCGACGCCGCGGCGCCTATACTCGAACCGGTCGAGGCTGCGCGTGGTCATCGCGCCCGCCGCGAACTCC
>JAJXZV010000267.1 GCA_021779875.1 Pseudomonadota bacterium | reverse complement strand
CGGCCGCGCACGCCCCGAGGGCGGCCGCCCATGCCGCCGCCCACCCGAGCCGTATCCGGTGCATCCCCATGGGAGGGGAGTTTAGAGCACGACGTTGATGCTGTTGGCGTTGAAGGTGTTGGTGGACCGGTCGTACAGGCCGCTCGCCTGGAACTGCACGGCGCCGGTGCCGGCCAGGGTGCTGGTGAGCGTCTGCGTGTAGGTCGCGAACACGCCGTAGCAGTTGATGCCGTTCAGGGCATTGCCGACCGCAAAGAGCGGGGCGAACACCGGCGGCAGTCCCGAAGTGGTGGCCGAGGCGGGCCGCGGCACGATCTGCGGCGAGGCCGGCAGGGTGTGCAGGTCGACGCTCTCCGGACCGACGCGCAGCAGCGCCGAGGTCACGCTGGCATTGCCGAGATCGATCGCCATGGCCGCGCCCGACAAGGTCGAGAACGGCGTCTTGGTCGCCGAGCTCCAGGTCACCTCCAGGCTCGCCGGCACGCCCGACTCCGCGTTCACGTCGTAGGCGATGAAATCGGGCGGCGCCGACCCGAAGGGCGCCGTGATCCCGTCGATCCACACCGGGCCGCCGGGGCTGAGCGACGGCGGCAGGGTGAGGCCGGCGGTGTTCACCACGTAGGCGGCCGGGTTGGAGTTCGTGGCGGCGGTCGCGCCGTTGCCGGCGAAGTTGTAGTTCGACACCGGATAGTCGTCGATGCTCGACAGGTTCAGCGTCAGCTGGCCGGTCCCCGTGCCGACCAGCGTGCCCCACAGGCTGGTCGGCAGCAGCCGCACCGAGCCCGGCGCGGTCGGCGAGGTGCTGGAGGCGTCGAGCGCAATGATCGAGCCGTTGCCCGAGGGCGAGAACGTGGCGACTCCCCGCGCCTCGATGTGCTGGCCGACCGAGATCGACTGGTAATCGAGGTTGGTGTAGACCGAGCTGCCGTCGGCCGTGACCTTGGTCTTAGGACCGATGGTGACCTGGGTGTCCGTGTCGTTGAAGAAGAACAGCGCCGCCTGGTTGTAGAAGCCCGTCGAGCCGCGCAGGGTGAGCGTATCGCCGTTGCGCGCCACCACCTCGCCGCCCAGCCCCTGGGTGAAGAAGTCCTCGAGCGTGCTGCCGCCGATCAGGTACTTGGTGTGGAAGATGCCCGCCGTGACCGGCGGAATCAGCGTCGGCGTCAGCGTCGGCTCGTAGGTGGTGTAGGCCGCCACGATGGTGGTGCCGGCGGAGGCCTGAGAGATCGCGTTGACGCCCGCGTTGCCCACGTAGGTGATGCCGTTCAGCGTGGTGATCGTGTTCGCGTCGTTGAACAGGGTCACCGTGCCGAGATTGTTGTACTCGTCGTAGAACGGCCGCAGGTACACGGTGAACGTGTCGAGATTGAGGCTCGAGTTGATCAGCGGGCCGCGCACGCGGACCAGCTTCTCGTCCGCCGCCGACAGCGCGGCGGTCATGTAGGGATTGACCGTGACGGTGGCCGGATTGGTCGCGAGGTTGATCGAGGACGAGGCCGCGAGGTTCAGGTCCACCGCGAGGCGCACCGCCGCGGTGCCGGCGAAGCTGTTCAGCGCCACGAGCGGATTGGCCGGATCCAGGTTGACGTTGAAGGTGACCGTGGTGATGGGCCCGCCGTTGGGGCCGACCACGTTGGCCTTCTGCGGCTGCCCGTTCTTGAACACCGAGATCGCCGCGTAGGTGTAGTCGAGCGTGATGCTCGCCTGGACGTAGGTTCCGTAGGGCACCTGGCCCGTGCCCCACAGCTCCGCGACGTTCGAGAGCTTCACGAAGTCGACGGTCTCCGGGAAGTACATGACCGAGGCGACGTAGCCGTCGGTGCGCGTCAGGGTGATGGAGTCGATGTTGATGACGTAGCTGGCGAAATCGCCCGGCTCATCGGTCACGGTCACCCAGACGTTGGCGATGCCGCTGTTGTAGTTGTAGTTGTGGCAACCCGAGGCGAGGAAGGCGGCGGTGCACAGCAGCGCGGCGAAGGCACGGCGGGCATGTTGGGAGAACGAAGGATGCACGGGATTTCCAGTGGTGTTGGTGGGTACGGGGACCGGGCAGTTTACGCCAGCTCGGGCCAAAACGCTTGAGGCCGGCCAGGGCGGCCGAAAGTTCCCGCGCGGCCGCCGACTTCACCGGCGCCGGACGGCGGGCAGCGGCACCTGCTGGGTGATGCAGTGGATGTTGCCGCCGCCGAGCAGCACCTCGCGCGTCGGCAGCCCCACCACCTCCCGCCCCGGGAACAGGCGCCTGAGCGTGCGCAGCGCAGCCGCGTCCCAGCGTCGATCATAGAGCGGCGCGACCACCCGGCCGTTGGCCACGTAGAAATTGACGTACGAGGCGGGCAGCCGGTCGCCCGCCTTGCGCGGCCGGGTGCCCGGGCGCGGATCGATGCCGGCGGCCTCCTCGGCGGTCATGTACAACGGGCCCGGCTGATGGATCTTGTGCACGGCGAGCGCGCGGCCGCGCGCGTCGCGCGCGCGCCGCAGGCGCCGGTAGGCGTCGTGCGAGATCTCATATTGGGGATCCCGGCGGTCGTCGGTCCAGGTGAGCGCGACGTGCCCCGGGCTCGTGAAGCAGGCGAGCTCGTCGACGTGCCCGCCGGTCTCGTCGAGGTGCACGCCCCGGTCGAGCCAGATCACGCAGGTGACCCCGAGATAGCGGCGCAGCTGCTCCTCGACCTGCGCCTTCGACAGGTCGCCGTTGCGGTTCGGATTCAGCAGGCATTCCTCGGTGGTCAGGCAGGTGCCCTCGCCGTCCACGTGGATCGCGCCGCCCTCGAGGACGAAGGAGGTGCGATAGCGGTCGCTGCCCTCGATCTCCAGGATCTTGCGGGCCACCTCGTCGTCGCGGTCCCAGGGGAAATACAGCCCGCCCTCGAGCCCGCCCCAGGCATTGAAGGTCCAATCGACTCCCCGGCGCCGCCCGCGCGCATCGACCAGGAAGGTCGGCCCGCTGTCGCGCACCCAGGCGTCGTTGCTGCTCATCTCGACCACCCGCACCGCCTCGGGCAGGCGCGCCCGCGCGTTCTGGTACTGCGCGGCGGAAACCCCGACGGTGACCGGTTCGGCGTCGGCGATCGCCGCGGCGATCGCCGCGAAGGTCGCCTGCGCGGGCTTGGCGCCATCGCGCCAGTTGTCGGTGCGCTCCGGCCAGAGCATCCAGCAGCCGGCGTGGCGCTCGAACTCCGCGGGCATGCGAAAGCCGTCCCGGGCCGGCGTGGATTTCAAGGTGCGCAATGGTCTGGTCTCCCGAGCCGCATGCTAGCATTGCGGCCGCTCCCGGAGGAGCGCCGCCGCCGTCGAGAACGGCCGAAACAGGAGTGTCCGAACCCATGTCGCAAGCCAAGCCAGCCGCCGTGCAGGTGCCCGCGGGGGGCGAGAAGATCACCATCGTCGACGGCCGCCTGCGCGTGCCGGACCAGCCCATCGTGCCCTTCATCGAGGGCGACGGCACGGGCCGCGACATCTGGAGCGCCAGCGTGCGCGTGTTCGATGCGGCCGTGGCGCGCGCCTACGGCGATCGGCGCCGGATCCGCTGGATGGAGGTGTACGCGGGGGAGAAGGCGAACAAGCAGTTCAATTCCTGGCTCCCCGACGAGACGGTGACCGCCTGCCGCGATTATCTGGTGTCGATCAAGGGCCCGCTGACCACGCCGATCGGCGGCGGCATCCGCTCCCTGAACGTCGCGCTGCGGCAGCTGCTCGATCTGTACGTCTGCCTGCGCCCGGTGCGCTGGTTCAAGGGCGTGCCCTCGCCGGTCAAGGCGCCCGAGAAGGTCGACATGGTGATCTTCCGCGAGAACACCGAGGACATCTACGCGGGCATCGAGTTCGAGGCCGGCTCCGCCGACGCATTGAAGTTCCTGGATCTGTTCAAGCAGCATTTCCCGAAGCAATTCGCCAAGATCCGCTTTCCCGACTCCTCGGGAGTGGGCTTGAAACCGGCCTCCCGCGAAGGCACCGAGCGCTTGTTCCGCGCGGCGCTGCAGTACGCGATCGCCAACCGGCGCAAGAGCGTGACGATCGTGCACAAGGGCAACATCATGAAGTTCACGGAAGGGGCGTTCCGCAACTGGAGCTACCAGCTCGCGGAGCGCGAGTTCCCGGACCAGGTGTTCACCTGGGAGCAATGGGAGCGCATCAAATCCGCCGACGGCGAGGCGGCGGCGAACGCGCGCATGGACGCGGCCCGCAAGGCCGGCCTGATCATCGTCAAGGATGCGATCGCGGACATCACCCTGCAGCAGGTGCTCACCCGCCCCGACGAGTTCGACGTCGTGGCGACCATGAACCTGAACGGCGACTATCTCTCGGACGCCCTGGCCGCCCAGGTCGGCGGCATCGGCATCGCGCCGGGCGGCAACATCAACTACCTCACCGGCCATGCGGTTTTCGAGGCGACCCACGGCACCGCGCCGAAGTACGCGGGCCTCGACAAGGTCAATCCCGGCTCGGTGATCCTCTCCGGCGAGATGATGCTGCG
This sequence comes from Pseudomonadota bacterium, assembly GCA_021779875.1. GTDB lineage: Bacteria > Pseudomonadota > Gammaproteobacteria > Steroidobacterales > Steroidobacteraceae > Bog-1198. The sequence goes on along the minus strand of JAJXZV010000267.1, from coordinate 2,453 downwards.
TTACATGGGCTGGACCGAGGCGGCGGACGCCATCCTCGGGGCCATGGACAAGACCATCGGCCAGAAGACCGTCACCTACGATTTCGCGCGCCTGATTCCCGGAGCTACCGAGGTCAAGTGCAGCGAGTTCGCCGACCGCATGATCAAGAACCTCTGAGCGCGGCGGGCGCTCACGCGAAGGCCCGCGCGAGCGCCTGGCCCAGGTCCTCGAGCAGATCGCCCGCGTCCTCGATGCCGATGGACAGGCGCACGGTCCCGGGGCCGATCAGGGCGGCGGCGCGCAGCCCGGGTTCCAGGTCCTGCCCCCCCATGAGCTTCGCCGGCATCACCAGCGATTCGACGGAGCCGAGGCTCGCGGCGATGGAGAACAGGCGCAGCGCGTCGGCGAAGCGCGCGCCTTCGGCCAGGCCGCCGGCGAGGTCGAAGCTCACCACCGCGCCGAAATCCCCCATCTGCCGCGCCGCGAGCGCGTGCTGCGGATGGCTCGCGAGCCCCGCGTGGAACACGCGCTCGACGCGCGGGTGCGCGGCGAGGAAGCGCGCGACCTCGAGCGCGTTGGCGCACTGGCGCTGGTGGCGCAGGAAATACGTGCGCATGCCGCGCTGGATCAGGAACGCGGCGTGCGGATCGAGCGTGGCGCCGATCGTGGTCACGTCCTTGCGCATGCGATCGATCAGGGCCTGCGGGCCGATGATCGCGCCGCCCATCACGTCGCCGTGCCCCGAGGCGTACTTCGTGAGGCTGTGCAGATACAGGTCGATCTCGAAGCCGCCGTGGTTGTGGAAGCCGGCGAGCGTGTTGTCCATCACCGTGAGCGCGCCGGCGCGGCGCGCCTGCGCCGTCAGGTGGGCGATGTCCGCGATCTTGTTCACCGGATTGGTGGGGCTCTCGAACACCACCAGCCGCGTCGGGGTGCCCGCGAGCACCCGCTCGATCCCGGCCAGATCCTCGATCGAGAGCAGCGTGTGGGTCACCCCGAACCGGCCGAGCAGGTCGCGCACCAGGTAGCGGGTCGGTCCGTAGGACTCGGCGAAGGCGAGCACGTGCTCGCCCTGGCGCACCAGCGAGAGCAGGCTCGAGGCCACCGCCGCCACCCCGGAACCCACCAGCAGGCAGTCGTCGCGGCCCTGCAGGCGCGCGAGCAGGATCTCGAGCTGCTTGAGCGTCGGATTGGACGAGCGTGAGTAGAAGAATCCGTCGCGCTCCCCGCGCAGGTACTCGAGCGTCTCGGCGGTGTCGTCGAAGGAGAACTTCACCGACTGATGGATGGGTCCGACCAGCGGCCGGTTGTCCGCCGGCACGGTCACCGCGGGGGGATGATTGACCAGGGTGTCGCGCTTCATGCCGCCGACGATAATCGAGACGCGCTCTTTAGGGAACTCGGCGGACCTTCAGGGCGCGAGATACTGATCGACCTCCGCATGGATCTGCGGAGCGCCCTCGAGGAGTTCGACGGCCGCATCCTCGGGCAGCGCGAGGTCCACGACGGCGGGCTCGCCCGCCGCGAGATCGCGCTGGAAACCGGAGGTGGCGCGCAGCGTGTGCTCGGCGAGGCGGTGCGCGGCGTGCACGACGTTGCACTCCACCCGCAGCGTCTGCGCCGACGGATACGCCTCCCAGTGCATGATCACCGCGATCACGGGCTCCGGCATGGCCCACGCCGTGACCACGCGCGCGCCGACCGGCCGATGGAAGGTCTCCACCAGCGCGTCGTAGTCCTCGCCGCCGAGCCTGCACCCGGCGCGCTCGGCCAGGTCGCGGACCGCTCCCAGGGTGACGGCCTTGCCGATGTCGTGCAGCAGGCCGCACAGGTGGCACAGGCCGGCGTCGCGCCCGAGCAGGCGCGCGAGCCGCTGCGCCCAGAGCGCGCACGCGAGCGAATGGCGCCACAGGGCCCGCGCCTTGTGCTGCTGCCCGGGCACCTCGAGCATCCGGCCCTGCACCGCCAGGGTGAAGGCGACGTTCGCGACCTCCTCCACCCCCAGCCAGGCCACGGCGTGCGGCAGCGACAGGATGGGGGTCAGCGGGCGCCGGGCGGCCGCGCCGACCACCCGCAGCAGGTGCATGGAGAGCGCCGGATCGGCGTTGACGATCTGCGCGAGGCGCCGCGCATCCATGCTCTGGTCGCCGCGGGCGCGCAGCACCCGCCGCGCCACCTCCGGCAGCAGCGGCACGGCGAACTCGTCTTCGCGCAGGCGGCTCTCCAGCAGTCCATGAATCAGTTCACGGGCACCGGCGCTCGGTGCGGGTCGCGGCAAGAGGTCGTGCATGCCCTTCCGTAGCGGCCGCCGGCGCGCCGACTTGAGCGGATCCTTCCGCGTCGGCGCGCCGGCGGGGTTTCCCTCAACCGTTACAGCGGGATCTCCACCGAGGCGAACACGCTGCGGCCGGGTATCGTCCAGTACAGCGGCGTGCCGAGGTAGCCGGTGTAGCCGGCGAGCGCATACACCTTG
>JAJXZV010000131.1 GCA_021779875.1 Pseudomonadota bacterium | reverse complement strand
TGGGCCCCAATTTCGCGCGGCCCACGCCGCCCGCGGCCGACGGCTACACCCCGAAGGCGGTGCCGGCGCGGACGGCGGCCACGGCCGGGCCGGGCGGCGCCACCCAGAGCCTGCGCTTGGGCCGGGATCTTCCCGGTCAGTGGTGGCGGCTGTTCGAGTCGGCCGACCTCGATGCGCTCATCGAGACCGCCATGACCAACTATCCGGACATCGCCGCGCAACAGGCGGCCCTGCGCGTCGCCCGGGAGAACGCCCGCGCGCAGTTCGGGGCGTTCGCGCCGACCGTTCAGGGCGCCCTGCAGCAGCAACGCGCCGAGATCAGCGGCGCGGCCATCGCGCCCGGCTTCCCCTCGTTCACCACCAACATCTACCAGGCCACCGTCAACGTGTCCTACACGCTCGATATCTTCGGCAGCGAGCGGCGCCAACTCGAGGGCCTGCGGGCGCAGGTCGCCTATCAGAACTTCCAGCTGGAGGCGAGCTACCTCACCCTGACCAGCAACGTGGCGGCGACGGCGATCGCGCTGGCCTCGGTCGGCGAGCAGATCGCGGTGACGCGCGACATCATCGAGGTCGAGGAGAAGCTGCTCGCGCTGATAGATCGGCAGTTCGAACTCGGCACGCGCACGCGCGCCGACGTCCTGCAGCAGCGCTCGAATCTCGCCTCGATCCGGGCCACTCTGCCGGCCCTGGAACAGCAGCACGCCGCCGCGGAGCACCAGCTGGCCGCGCTGACCGGCCGCCTGCCGGCGGACGCGCCCGCGCCGGACATCCACCTCAAGGACTTGAAGCTGCCCGAGGATCTGCCGGTGAGCCTGCCCTCGGCTCTCGTGGCGCAGCGCCCGGACATCCGGGCCCAGGAGGCGATGATGCACCAGGCGAGCGCCGCCGTCGGGGTCGCCACGGCGAACCTGCTGCCGCAGCTGACCCTGACCGGCGGGATCGGCGGCGAGTCGCTGGTCTTCGGCACGCTGCTCCAGCCCGGCTCGGGCATCTGGAACATCGCCACCAACCTCACCGCGCCCATCGTCGATGGCGGCACCCTGCGGGCCAAGCGGCGCGCGGCGATCGCCACCTACGACCAGGCTGCCGCGCAGTATCGCCTGACGGTGATCAACGCCTTTCAGAACGTGGCCGACACGCTCACGGCGCTCGAACACGACGCCGAGGCGCTCAAGGCCGAGACGGACGCCGTCGATGCCGCCGAGGCCAGCCTCGAGCTGATCCAGCGCCAGTACGCGGCTGGCGCGGTGAATTACGAGTCGCTCCTGACCGCCCAGCAGTTGTACCAACAGGCGCGCATCGCCCAGGTGCGCGCCGTGACCAGCCGCTACACCGACACCGTGACGCTGTTCCAGGCGCTCGGCGGCGGCTGGTGGAACCGCCGCGATCCGGGCGCGCTGCCCGGCGTTTCCTGAAGGCGCCGCCCGTCGCCCCAATCCGAGGATGCGTCTACACTAAACGAGGCGATGGCGTGCGCGCACCGTCGCGGAACCGAAGAATGACAACCACGACAAGGGATCCACGATGAAGACACTCTGGGGAATTCTCGGGTTGCTGGCGCTGGCGGGCACGGCGGGCAGCGCGGCGCCGGCCGATGCGCCGCTGCTGCTGCGCTTTCCGGCCGTGTCGGCCACGCAGATCGTCTTCAATTACGCCGGCGACCTGTGGATCGTGGATCGTCGGGGCGGCGAGGCGCGCCGCCTCACGGCCGACGTCGGCACCGAGACCATGCCGCACTTCTCGCCGGACGGGGCGTCGATCGCCTTCACCGGCCAATACGAGGGCAGTCGCGACGTGTACGTCGTGCCGGCCGCCGGCGGTGTGCCGAAGCGGCTGACCTACCACCCCGCGGACGAATTCGTGCGCGGCTGGACGCCGGACGGCTCGGCCGTGCTGTTCTCCTCGAACGGCTCGAGCTTCGAGGACTCCCAGAGCCAGCTGTACACCGTCGCCGTCACGGGCGGCTTCCCGACGCGCCTGCCGCTGCCGAGCGGCGAGGAGGCCTCGTTCTCGGGTGACGGCACGCACCTCGCCTACGTGCCCTATCTGCAGTGGCAGGAAGCCTGGAAGCGCTACCGCGGCGGCCAGACGACGCCGATCTGGATCGCCGACCTCGCGACCTCGGCCGTGACGGCCGTGCCGCGCGAGAATTCGAACGACCACTACCCGATGTGGGTTGGCGACACGGTCTATTTCCTCTCCGACCGCAACGGACCGGTGAGCCTGTTCGCCTACGACCTCAAGACCCGTCAGGTCACCGAGGCGCTGCACAGCGACGGGTTCGACTTCAAGACCGCGGCCGCCGGACCGGACGCCATCGTCATCGAGCAGTTCGGCGCCATCAAGCTCTACGACCTCAAGACCCGCCAGGCGCGCGACGTGCCGATCCGCGTGCACGGCGACCTCACGGCCGTGCGGCCGCACTTCGAGGCCGTGGATCCGAAGACGATCCTCAATTTCGCGATCTCGCCGACCGGCGCGCGCGCCGTCTTCGAGGTCCGCGGCGACATCTTCAGCGTGCCGACCGACAAGGGCGACATCCGCAACATCACCCACAGTCCGGCGGTCGCCGACCGCAATCCCGCCTGGTCGCCCGACGGCAAGTCGATCGCGTACTTCTCGGACGCCTCCGGAGAGTACGAGCTCGCGATCCGCGATCAGAGCGGGCAGGGGGCCGCGCGGCGCGTGAGCCTCGCCGACAAGCCCTCCTTCTTCTACGATCCGATCTGGTCGCCCGACAGCCGCCGGATCCTCTACGCCGACAAGCACCTCGGGCTGTGGTACGTGGACGTCGAGAGCGGCGCCCGCAAGCACGTCGACGATGACTACTACGCCGGATTCGGCATCACCGAGTTCACCGCCGCCTGGTCGCCCGACGGGCGCTGGATCGCCTATTCGCGCAAGCTCGCCAACAACCAACACGCGGTGTTCGTGTATTCGCTCGACGACGGCAAGGCCCACCAGGTCACCGACGGCATGAGCGACGCCGTCTCGCCGGTGTGGGACAAGGACGGCAAGTATCTGTACTTCGAGGCCTCCACCAACGTCGCTCTGACGGCCGCAGGCCTCGATATGACCAGCGACGAGCACCCCGTGACGCACAGTGTGTACGTCGTGGTGTTGAGCCGCGACGAGGCGTCGCCGCTCGCGCCGCAGAGCGACGAGGACAAGGGGGCGGGCGAGGCCGCGGCCAAGCCGAGCCCCGACAAGAGCGTCAAGAGCGTCAAGAGCGAGGCCGGGGGCGCGAAGCCGGCCGCGGTCAGGATCGATCTGGACGGCATCGGCCAGCGCATCCTCGCGCTGCCGATTCCGGCGCGCAATTACCTCGGTATGCAGGCCGGCAAGGCCGGCGTGCTGTTCCTCGCCGAGGGCCCGGCGGTGCTCACCGAGGAGGACGCGCGCGACCCGGCGATGACGCTGCACAGGTTCGACCTCGCGAAGCGCAAGGTCGACAAATTCCTGGAGGGCGTGAACGACTACCGGGTGTCTTTCAACGGCGAGCGGCTGCTGTATCGGCAGGGCGCGAGCTGGTCGGTGTCGGGGACCGACGAGCCGTATACCCCGGGACCGAAGCCGACGCCGGGCCTCGGCGCGCTCAAGCTCGCCGACTGGCAGACCTACGTCGATCCGAAGCCGATGTGGCGGCAGATCTACGATGAGGCCTGGCGCATCGAGCGCGACTTCTTCTACGACCCGAACTACCACGGACTCGACCTGGCGAAGGCCAAGAAGAAGTACGCGATCTACCTGCCGGGGATCGCGTCGCGCGACGAGCTCACGTACCTGTTCAACGAGACCATGGGCGAGCTCACGGTCGGACACCTGTTCGTGCGCGGCGGCGATCGCCCCGAGGTCAAGCACGAGAAGGGCGGCCTGCTGGGCGCCGATTACGCGATCGAGAACGGCCGCTATCGCTTCGCGCGCGTCTACGACGGGGAGAACTGGAATCCGGGGCTGCAGGCGCCGCTTACCCAGCCGGGTGTGAACGTCAAGGCGGGCGAGTACCTGCTCGCCGTCGATTCGCGCGAACTTCGCGCCGCCGACGACGTGTACGCGCCGTTCGAGGGCACGGCCGGCAAGCAGGTCGTGATCAAGGTGGGGCCGAAGCCCGACGGCACCGGCGCCCGCGAGGTCACCGTGGTGCCGGTGGCCAGCGAGGCCGGGCTCAGGCACCTGGCCTGGGTCGAGGGCAACCGCCGCAAGGTCGATCAAGCGACCCATGGGCGGGTCGCCTACGTCTACGTTCCGAACACCGCGGGCGCGGGCTTCACGAGCTTCAACCGATACTTCTTCTCCCAGGTGGGCAGGGAGGCGGTGATCGTCGACGAGCGATTCAACAAGGGCGGACAGATCGCCGACTACATCGTCGATTACCTGCGCCGGCCGCTGATGAGCATGGTCGTCGGCCGCGACGGTCACGACTGGTCGAGCCCGAGTGAAGCCATCTACGGGCCGAAGGTCATGCTCATCAACCAGATGTCGGGTTCCGGCGGCGACGCGCTACCTTGGTATTTCCGCAAGGCCGGCCTCGGCCCCCTGATCGGCAAGCGCACCTGGGGTGGCCTGGTCGGCATCGGCGGCTACCCCGAGCTGATCGACGGCGGGCTGATCACCGCGCCGCGTGCGGCGATCTACGGCCTGAACGGCGACTGGGAGGTCGAGAATCGCGGCGTCGCACCGGACATCGAGGTCGAGTTGGACCCGGCGGCGGACCGCGCTGGTCGCGACCCGCAGCTCGACAAGGCCATCGAAGTGGTGATGCAGCAGCTCAAGGAGCACCCGCTGCCGGCGCCCGTGCGGCCCCCGTACCCGAATTATCACCCGCACGATGATATTGGTGCGGCGCACTAAGGCTCGTCGTCCGCCCCACCGGACCGACGATTCGTAACTTTCGATCGCCTGCGGTGTTATTGAACTGTAGCCAGCGACATCACCGTGCCAACGCCAGCTCCGGACCCGAATCGTGCCCGCGCATTCGCCGACTTCGTGCTGGCCTACCAGGACGCGGTCTTTTCCACGGCTGCCCGCCTGCTGGGCGCCGATGCGCAGGCGGAGGACGTGGCGCAGGAGGTTTTCATGAAGGCGTATGAGTACTTCGATCGGCTGGAGGACAGCGCCACCCGCGGCGGCTGGCTCAAGACCGTGACGACCAACCTGTGCCTCAATCATCTGTCGCGGCACCGCAAGCGCTGGCGCCTGTTTTCGGAGATGCCGGCCGATCCGGAGGATGACGCGCCCGAGATCGACGTTCCCGTGCCCGACACCCTGCTCGAGGATCTCGAAGCCGCGGAGCGCGCGCGGCACGTCGAGTCGGCCCTGCAGCGCCTGCCGGACCACCAGCGCGTGCCGCTGGTGCTGTATCACTTCGAGGAACTGTCCTATGCCGAGATCGCCGAGCGTCTCGGGGTGTCGCTCGCCAAGGTGAAGATCGACATCCTGCGCGGCCGCTCGGCCCTGGCGAGCCGCCTGGGAGAAGCCCGATGAGCGCCGCCAGCCGCCCCCCCCAGGATCGGCCGGACCTCGAGCGGCTGGTCGCCTCGATGTGCCGGAATCAGCCGCTGCGCGCGGCGCCGGCCTCGCTGCACGCGCGCATCATGAGCGCGGTCGAACGGCGCGAGGCGCTGCCCGCGTGGCGGCGCCCGTTCCGGCAATGGCCGCTCGCCCTGCGCTTCTCCTTCGGGGTGCTGGTGGCCGCCGCGGTCGCGCTCGCCGCGGCGCTGCCGGTCGAGCCGTGGTGGGTGCCGCTCGATTGGATCCGCAGCCTGGTCGCCGGCGCGACCTTCGCCGGCGCCCTGGGCCATCTGGTCGTGGCCTCGACCCTGCAGGCCATTCCCGCTCCCTGTCTGTATGCACTGGCCGCGGGCGCGGCGGCGATGTATGCCGTGCTCGCGGGCCTCGCCTTCCTGACGCATCGAACCCTGGAATACCCGTCATGAGCACGCCGAATCGACGTCTCCTCATCGCCTGCCTGTGGGCGTATGGCCTCTGTTCGCTCGGTGGTCTCCCGGCCGTGGCGCGCGGCACGCATGCCTCGCACGACTCCGCCGTGGTCAGCATCGGCCGAGACGCCACGCTCGCCGCCGATCGGCAGGCCGATTCCGTGGTCGCCATCTTCGGCTCGGCCACCAGTGCCGGAGAGGTCTCCGATGCCGTGGTCTCCGTCCTCGGCAGCAACCGCGTCACGGGTCCCGTGGGCGACTCCGTGGTCGCGGTCCTGGGCGGCTCCTATATCGATTCGCAGGTGCACGGCGACGCGGTCGCCGTCCTCGGCGACATCGAGCTCGGGCCGCACGCCGAGATCGACGGCGACGTGGTGACCGTGGGCGGAACCGTGGTGCGCGATCCGGATGCGGTGATCCACGGCAACGTGCAGGACCTGTCGTTCGGACCGCGCTGGTTCGACCCGTCGTGGCTGCGCGCCTGGTTCACGCACTGCCTGCTGTACGGGCGCCTGCTGGCCTTCTCGCCGGACCTGGTCTGGGCCTGGGCGTTCGCCCTGACGACGCTCGCGCTGTACGTGCTCACCACGGTTCTGTTCCGCGACAGCGTCGAGCGCTGCACCCGGGTGCTCACCGAGCGTCCGGGGGCATCTCTGGCGGCGGGGCTGCTCGCCCAGTTGGCGACGCCGATGCTGATCGGGCTGCTGGCCGTCACCGTCGTCGGCCTGCTCGCCGTGCCGGTGGTCGTGTTCGCCGTGCTGATCGCCGAGTCGTTCGGCCGGTTGGCGGTGCTGGCGTGGATCGGGGCCAAGATCTTGAAGCCGGCCAACATCGGTGCGTCCGGCCACCCCGCCTGGGCCGTCCTGGTCGGCGGCCTGCTGTTGCTGCTGATCTACACCGTGCCCTTGCTCGGCCTGCTCGTCTACAAGGTGGTCGGCTTCGTGGGCCTGGGCGCCGTGGTGTTCGCCGTGCTGTCCGAGTGGCGTGGTGCCGCAGGCACCGCCGCGGCGGTGGCGGCGGCCCCGGCGGCGCCCACGGCCGCCGAGCCACCCGGCGTGGCCGCCGCAGCCGCGACC